>CAYMSG010000006.1:0-10551 GCA_964392955.1 uncultured Chitinophagaceae bacterium
TGTGTTGAAAATTCGCTGGAGAATGTAATGAACAATGCATGCAAAAAAATCCGTGTAGAAAAAGCAACGGCCCCGCCACAAGCGGAAAAGTTTGATGTGATACTTGCCAATATCAATCGGCATATTCTGCTTGCAACAATGGGTACCATGGCTGCTGTTTTAAATAGTGGCGGATATTTGCTGATCAGCGGATTTTATTCGTACGAAGATCAGTTGCTCTTTGATGCTGCAAACAGCTGTCAATTACAACTCATGCAATCATCAGAGCGAAATCAATGGAGTTGTTTATTATTCAGTAAACAGGCATAAGATGAGCCTGTTGATCCTCATCATAGCAGCTTATCTGATTGGTTCCATTCCAACTGCTTACTGGATCGGAAAGATCTTTTTCAGTATCGACATCCGTGAACATGGCAGCAAAAACATGGGAGCTTCCAATACCTTTCGTGTGCTGGGTGCTGTATGGGGAATTGTTGTACTGCTGATCGATATGGGTAAGGGAGTGGCTGCTGTGCAACTGGCATCTGCTGTTTCATCGTCTTCTTGGCTGGGAACTGAATACACATTCTGGAAACTCATGTTTGGACTCATTGCAGTTGCGGGACATATCTTTCCGGTGTTTGCAAATTTCAGAGGAGGCAAAGGGGTTGCCACTTTATTTGGAGTGGTGATTGCTATTCAACCGTGGACAGCCCTCATCAGTGTTGGCGTTTTCCTGGCAGTTGTATTTTTAACGAAATATATTTCCTTAGGTTCTATTGTTGCTGTAGTTGTATTTGCTGCCTGTGTTTGGTTTGCTGTGGTGGAAAGCAATATATACATGCGGTGGTTTTCTGTACTGGCAGCAACACTGGTCATTGGAATGCATTGGTCAAACATAGTGCGGTTGATGTCGGGAAAAGAGCATAAGTTCACCGGTTTCAACAAGAAAAAGAAACCTTAACAATCTCTACGATATTCTTATTTTAAACTTGGTACGTAAATTGAAATCTATTCAACAAATCAACGAAAGATGAAAAAGATCCTCAGCTCATTTGTAGTCGTAGCGTTTCTGATGGCCGGTTGTGCAAAGAACCAGGTAACAGGTCGCAGCCAGCTTCGGTTATTGCCGGAAAAGGAATTGCAGGCCATGGCCACACAGCAATATCAGCAGTTTTTGTCACAGAGTAAGGTAGTGCCGGTAACAGTAAATAAAGATGCCGAAATGGTGCGTCGTGTAGGTACACGTATCGCCGCAGCTATTACCCAGTTCCTGCAAAAAGAAGGGAAAGGTGATTTGCTCGAAGGGTATAAATGGGAGTTTAATCTTGTCGATAATAAGGAAGTGAATGCATGGTGTATGCCGGGCGGTAAAGTGGTAGTGTACACCGGTTTGTTGCCTGTAACACAAAATGAAGCTGCCCTTGCAGTGGTAATGGGGCATGAAATTGCACATGCCATTGCGCAGCATGGTAATGAACGGATGAGCCAGGGTGTAATGCAACAGTTAGGCGGCGTGGCATTATCGGTAGCTGTGGCCAACAAGCCGGCAGAAACCCAGAACCTCTTTATGACCGCTTATGGTATTGGTTCAACGGTAGGAGGTACATTGCCTTTTTCACGCAAGCAGGAATTGGAAGCCGATCAGTTCGGGCTTCGTTTTGCAGCCATGGCGGGGTATAATCCACAGGAAGCCATTCCTTTCTGGCAGCGGATGGCACAAGCCGGCGGCGGACAAAAACCACCTGAATTATTAAGTACGCACCCTTCTGATGCGACCCGTATTCAGAAAATGCAGATCTACGTAAAGGAGGCAATGCCTTATTACAAACCAATGGCTAAATAATTAGCAGCCAGTTTTTTAAATCATTTATCCCTCCATTCCGGAGGGATTTTTTTTGGACAGGTTTGCTAAAAAGATGCCCGTTTTATGCGTATTTACGGGTAAAATGGCCTACTTTTGCAATCCAACTCTAGTTCTCATCAAAATTTACATTGGCATGTCTATTTCTCTCTTGGAAAAACTCCAATTGAACGAAGAAAAGAACTTACTCATTCAGGGATTACCCTCTTCAATCGAAAAACAATTTGTGAAGTTGTCGTTTGCGAAAAACGTAACTCCGTTGTTGCGTAGTAAGAAGATCGATTTTGCCCTGATTTTTGCGGTAAATCAGAATCAATTAAACGGCATCTTAAAGGAAGTGTTACCGGCTTTGGCACCCAATGCCAAATTTTGGGTAGCCTATCCGAAAACAGCGTCTAAAATTGTGAGTGATTTAAACCGTGATGGAAGCTGGCAATTTGTGTGCCAGTGCGGATTTGAAACTTCAGAAGAAGTGGTGTTGGATCATGTTTGGACAGCCATGCGCTTTGAACAAGCCATTGCATTAGCTCCAAAGCCAACAAGAACAAACAGAACTTCAAGGTTAACACCGGCTGAAGCGTAAATCCGTTCACCAACTAATTACACTAGCCGTCTGCAAAGGCGGCTTTTTACTTTTACATGAATCATCAGAATATTGAAATAAAAGCTCGCTGTGCCGATACTTCTTTCATCCGCAACTATTTGCTTCAAAAAGAGGCCATTTTTAAAGGCGTAGATGAACAAACTGACACATACTTCCACACAAACAATGGCCGGTTGAAACTGCGGCAGGGTGCCATTGAAAATTCACTCATATTTTACAAACGTGCTGATAATGCAGGACCCAAATTGAGTGAAGTGCATTTGATGCAGGTTGAGAGCAACAGTGAACACTTGAAAGAACTGTTGACGCATGCCAACGGAGTGAAAGTGGTTGTGAAAAAGAAACGGGAAATTTATTTCATTGAAAATGTAAAGTTTCACATTGATGAAGTAGAAGGCCTTGGCAGTTTTGTAGAAATTGAAGCAATTGATAAAGACGGTACACTCGGTCTTGAAAAAATCAACGGGCAATGTAGCTATTACCTTCACCAATTTAACATACAGGATGCTGATCTTTTAACGCATTCTTACAGCGACCTGTTACTGAAAGCAACGTAGTTTTGTATCGGACATGAACTGGAAGTATAACCATCCCACACGTAATCTGTTTACCTATGCAACAATTCTGTTTCTGTTGCTTGGTACGGCGGCCTTATTCTACTGGAACAAAGAACAGGTTTTTTTCTGGCTCAATCGACAACATACATATACAGCTGATGTGATCTTAAAATATTTCACCTACATCGGCGATGGAATTTTTATGCTCGGATTGGGCTTGCTGCTGTTGTTGTTTCGTATGCGGAAACTGGGTGTATTACTGCTGCTTGCATTTTTATTGAGTGGCTTACTGGCGCAATCCATTAAACGGATTGAAGAACGCCCACGGCCGGGATTGTATTTTCAAAACCCGGATGTTATTCACCGGGTTGATGATGTATTGCTGAAGGGGAAGAACAGTTTTCCCAGCGGACATACAACAACGGCCTTTGCAACATTCAGCTTACTTGCTTTTGCATCACGCAATAAATTCATACAGGTTTTATACTTCGCCATCGCCGTAACGGTTGGCTATTCCCGTATTTATCTGGGGCAGCATTTTGCAGAAGATGTATTGATGGGTGCTGCTGTAGGATTTCTCAGCTCGTTTTTTCTCACCTGGCTGCTGCGTAAAAAAGATTGGGATTAATAACTAACGAAAAATAACGGTTCCCATTTCTTTCGTGAGTGCCATTTCCAGTTGTTTTAAATGCTGATGTGTTTTAATAAGTGTTACCAGTTCCTCTGTAGAGTGTGGACGTTCCATGTCACGCTGGTTTTCATCTACCATCTTTTTGATTTTACGAAGCTTCAGATAGGTAACAACAGACAATACTTCCTGCATATACATTTCTTCTCTTGTTGCAAATGGTTTTTCGTAGATGCGGATCCAATTGGGACTTAACTCTTCACTGAAATCAGCAAGGGCTACTACATTTTTGCTGATGGTTTGATTTTCATGAAACAAAAAGTTTTTCATGTTGGGCTCTAAACCTTCGTTGAGCCATTGCTTGTATTGCTCAGTGATCTGTAACAGATCAGGATGATCGATCATTTCCCATTCCTCTGCTTCTGCCATGATGTATTGAGCCACTGTTTGTTTTTCATCCCATGGCAATAAACCAAAATCAAGTAAGCAGCGAACAAGTGCCCGTTCATGCTGCTCATCGGTTGTAAATAATTCAGCCGTGTCATCAATGCCGCTGTTGTCATGCAGTGGCATATCGGGCGGCATGTCGGCCGCCTGTTGGGCCTTCTGTTCAAACTTGGTAACACGTTCACGAATGAATTTATTCACCAATGCATGCAAACCTGTTTCATCAATGCGAAGCAACTCTGCACTCTTGTGAATATAATCCTGCTGACGTGTAAAGTCCTCAACCTTGTTAATGCGACTGATACTTTCTGCGATCGTATTTACAGCTGCAGCTTTCTTCGTGGTATCGTTGCCTGCATCTTTCAGCATTACTTCCAGCTGAAAAAGAATAACGTCTTTTTTATTCTGTTTGATGAACTCAATAAAACCGGAAGCGCCTACTTTATTTACATAACTGTCCGGATCTTCTTTATCAGGGATCAAAACCAGTTGTACATTCAAGCCTTCTTCTAACGCAAGATCCAATCCACGCATGGCCGCTTTTACACCGGCAGCATCCCCATCATACAAAATGGTAAGGTTATTACTGTATTTTTTGATGAGTCGTAATTGATCAGGCGTCAATGAAGTACCTCCACTGGCAACAACATTTTCAATACCTGCCTGGTGCAGCGACACAACATCGGTATAACCTTCTACCAATAAACATTCATCATTTTTATCAATGGCCTGCCGTGCAAAATAAGTACCGTAGAGAATTTTACTTTTTACATAAATTTCATTCTCCGGGGTATTGATATACTTGGGTGCATTGTCTTTTTTACCAATGATACGTGCGCCAAAACCAATTACTTTTCCGGTGCTGTTATGTACCGGAAAAATGATCCGCTCCCGGTAATTATCCATCAACTCACCATTCCGTTCTGTTACCAATCCTGTTTTAGTCAATAACTCCGGGTTGTATTGTTGTTTGATGGCTTCACTGGTAAATGCATCCCGTTGCCGTGGTGAATAACCGATCTGGAATTTTTTGATCACCTCTTCACGAAAACCACGTTCTTTCAAATAGGTTAACGCAACCGAAGTTCCTTCCTCCGTTTCAAACAATTGCTGACTGAAAAACTGTTGTGCAAAGGAGTTAATGATATGCAGACTGTCGGCCGTTTGCCGCTGCTGTACAACTTCAGGTGAAGAGTAGGTTTCTTCAACAGTAACATTGTACTTGGCCGCTAAAAAGCGAAGCGCATCCACATAACTGTACTTCTCATGCTCCATGAGAAAGCTCACGGCATTGCCGCTGCGTCCACAACCAAAACATTTATAAATTTCCTTGGTGGGTGAAACAGTGAACGAAGGCGTTTTCTCATTATGAAACGGACAAAGACCAAGATAGCTGGAGCCTCTTTTTTTCAGTTTCACAAAACCTCCTACGATCTCAATGATATCGATGCGGCTGAGAATTTGTTGTATGGTATCCTGTGTGATCAAGGCGGGCAATTTACGAAGAAAAGTCCTGTAGTTGGTAGCCGGTAGTCTTTAGCCGGCAGTCGGAGTCACCGTTGTTTATAGTGCGAACCAAACTTCAGCGGCTTACTTCCGACTCTTTCCCTTACATTTGCACCCGTTATGACAATCGAAAAATTAAACGATATAAGGGAACGCATTCTTGTCCTGAGGAGGTTTCTTTGACGTCGAGAACCGACTATATAAAATCGCAGAAGACAAACAACTCTCTCTGAGTCCCGGTTTCTGGGACGATAATAAGCGGGCCACTGAAATTCTAAAGGAAATCAGGAACAATGAGTATTGGGTAAAACTGTATGAAGATACCAATACAGCTGTTGAAGACTTTGCGGTGATCTTCGAATTCTGGAAAGGCGGCGACGCTACAGAAGAAGAAACAAAAGAAGCATACGATAAAGCCATTAACGCTATTGAGGATGCTGAATTTAAAAGCACGCTCAATCAACCCGAAGACGAATTACCCGCAGTGTTACAGATCAACTCTGGTGCCGGTGGAACCGAAAGCCAGGACTGGGCCGAAATGCTGGCACGCATGTACCGCATGTATGGCGAAAAACAAGGCTGGAAAGTAACCGAAATGGATTGGCAGGAAGGCGATGGTGCCGGTATTAAAACCTGTACCTACCAGTTCGATGGTCCGTTTGCGTATGGTTTTCTGAAAGCTGAAAGCGGTGTACATCGCCTGGTGCGTATTTCACCTTTTGACAGTAATGCAAGGAGGCACACTTCGTTTGTAAGCGTGTATGTATATCCGTTAGTAGATGATACCATCACCATTGAGATCAACCCGGCTGATGTGAAAATGGAAACATCACGAAGCGGTGGTGCGGGTGGACAGAACGTAAACAAAGTAGAAACGAAAGTACAGTTAACACATATTCCAACGGGTATCGTAGTGGTTTGTCAGCAAGACAGAAGTCAGCTTGGTAACCGTGAGTTAGCGATGCAAATGCTGAAAAGCCGTTTGTATGAAATGGAACTGCAAAAGCGGAATGAGTTGAAAGATGCTACCAATGCAAAGAAGAAAAAGATCGAGTGGGGCAGCCAGATCCGCAGCTATGTGTTTCATCCTTACAAAATGATCAAAGATCATCGTACCGATTATGAAGTAGGTAATGTGGGTCCTGTAATGGATGGTGAATTAGATGGCTTCATCAAAGCCTATTTGATGAGCGAAAAAGAAGCAGAAGCGAAGTAATTAACTAAATTGAAAATTTGAAAATGAGGTAATTTGAAAATGTTCAGATTGCTTGTTTTATTAATTTTCAAATTCTCAAATTGATAAATTTTCAAATTATCTTTTATGAATCTCGGTTATTTCAACTATCCTTTACCAGCGAATGAACCCGTATTGAACTATGCTCCGGGGTCGGCCGAAAAGAAACGTTTAAAAGAAGTATTGGCTGAGTTAAAAAGTACGGAAGTGGATGTGCCCATGTACATCGGTGGAAAAGAAGTACGTACCAATAAAAAATTTGCTTTAAAGGCTCCGCATGAACATAAACATGTGTTGGGTTATTATCACGAAGGTGAAGAGAAACATGTGCACCAGGCTATCGATGCAGCCTTAGCTGCAAAAGAAGCATGGGCCAACATGAGCTGGGAAAACCGTGCAAATATTTTCTTACGTGCAGCTGATCTCATTGCAACCAAGTATCGTCCGTACATGAATGGTACAACCATGCTGGGGCAAAGCAAGAACGTGTACCAGGCCGAGATCGATGCCGCATGTGAGATCATCGACTTCCTTAAATTCAACGTGCATTTCTTAAGTGAGATCTATCGTCAGCAGCCCATCAGTGGTTCGGGTATGCATAACCGTATGGAATATCGCCCGCTTGAAGGATTTGTGCTGGCAGTAACACCGTTCAACTTTACAGCGATTGGCGGCAACTTGCCAACAAGTGCTGCGATGTGTGGTAACGTGGTGATCTGGAAACCTGCACACACACAGATCTACAGTGCGCAAATGTTCATGAAGATTTTAAAAGAAGCAGGCTTGCCCGATGGTGTCATCAATCTCATTTATGTGGATGGACCAACGGTAGGTAAAGTTTGTTTTACGCATAAAGAATTTGCCGGTGTGCATTTCACCGGTTCAACAGGAGTGTTCAACAACATGTGGGAAACCATTGGTAAGAACATGAGCATGTACCGTTCTTATCCACGTATTGTTGGTGAAACAGGTGGTAAAGATTTTGTGATGGTGCATAAAAGTGCCGATCCGGATGTGGTGGCAACAGCATTGCTCCGTGGGGCCTTTGAATACCAGGGGCAAAAATGTTCGGCAGCATCACGTGCTTATCTGCCTTCGAACATTGCAGAAAAAGTAAAGAAGAAACTGGTGGCAGGTGTCAACAGTTTTAAAGTAGGTACAGTGGAAGACTTTACCAATTTCGTGAATGCGGTAATTGATGAGAAGAGTTTCGATAAGATCAAAGCATACATCGATGGCGCAAAGCGTTCAAAGAAGGCAAGCATCCTGGCAGGTGGCGAATGCAACAAAAAAGAAGGTTATTATATTCAACCAACCATTATCGAAACAACCGATCCGAAATACACAACCATGTGCGAAGAAATTTTCGGGCCCGTGTTAACTATCTATGTGTATCCTGCCAATGACTATGAAAAAACATTGGAATTGGTTGACAGTACTTCACCCTATGCATTAACAGGATCCATCATTGCACAGGATCGTTATGCAGTTGAGTTAGCAACATCAAAACTCCGCAACAGTGCCGGTAACTTCTACATCAACGATAAACCAACCGGTGCCGTGGTTGGTCAGCAACCGTTTGGTGGCGCACGTGCAAGTGGTACAAACGATAAAGCAGGTTCTATTCTTAACCTCTATCGTTGGTTAAGTGCACGTACCATTAAGGAAACATTTAATCCGCCAACAGATTACCGATATCCGTTTTTGAGTGAAGAATAAATGAGTGCATCAATATGATACTTGCAAAAGCCAACCGTAAGGTTGGCTTTTTTGTTTTTATTCAATCACTTACAAATTCAGCAACAATATGCGGTTTATGATGTGCATTGCTTTGGCACGGTTTTTTAAAGCATAGGGTTGTCTTCGCCGGCGATATTGTTCATTAAAATCAATTACAATGAAAGTAGTACTTATTTCAGGAGCATTCTTATTGGCAGGCTTTGCACAGGCACAACACAAGGATAATGTACATTACGGATTAAAAGGCGGGGTAAACTTTACCAATCTTGCCAGTTCTCCTGCTGCGAATTACGAATCGAAACTTGGATTCCATGCCGGTGGGTTGGCACATATTCACATAAATAAATCATGGGCCATACAACCGGAGATTATGTATGCAGGGCAAGGTGCTCAGTTGAACAATGCAAAAGTAAACCTGGGTTATGTGAATGTGCCCGTACAGTTACAGTATATGTTCGACAGAGGGTTCCGTATTCAAACCGGGCCTCAGTTGGGTGTATTGGCAACAGCAACTGTTAAACAGGGCGATACAAAAACGGATGTGAAAAACTCGTACAGAACAGCAGAGCTTGGCTGGACGATTGGTGCCAGTTATGTAGGCGAATCGGGTATAGGTATCGATGGACGATACAACCATGGTATTACACGCATCAACGATGGTGGAATCGATTTGTATAACAGAGGGTTCCAGGTGGGTTTGTTTTATGTGTTCAGACACAAATATTAATTGACCCCTCATGAAGAACGGAAAGCTGTGTGCAGATTCATGCATGCAGCTTTATTTTGTTAGCTGGTAGAAGATGGCCCAGCCAAATGGTGAAAACGATGCGGTACGGATGCCGCATGCAGCAAGTGCATTGCCGGTCCATTGGTTGCAGGTTGTAAACAGGTTGTAGTTGAATGTGGAGTGAAAAAAATAATCGTACCCGTAAAAGCCTTTGTACGATTGGATGACCGGTTTCCCGTTTTTCATTTCAAAACCTGATTGAATAAATGCAATCAGTTGCAGGTATTGTTCATGTGATAAAAAACGTTGAATCGTTACCGGTAGTTTCAGCGGCCACACGGTATCTCTCCATTGGATATGCATCACACTGCTGTTGCCGGGCTTCAATATAATTTCAGCGATGGTTAAAACACGATGCGTTTGATCGTTGGCAACTTCTGTCATCCAGTCTTCATCGGCCCATGCAAAACTGATCAGCTTCCGGTTGCTGTGTTTGCTGCGCATCGTACTGTCGGCAAACCAATCCATCCAGTTAATGATGTGCAATGAATCTTCCATTGGTAAATACAATTCAGTATGAAATCCATCACCATGAATCAGTAACGGAATACCATCGCTGTGTTTGATCTCATCTTTATTTCTCGGCCAGAAACAACCGATCAGTACAAAGCAAACATATAAAAGCAACAGATCGGCCAGAAGCTGCAGCAGAAACAGGAAAAGCCGGGCAAATCGTTTCAGCAAATGCATCAAAACCAATTTAAGGATTTTACGACGAAGTGTTTATTTTTATCAAAATTTACGAGTAGTGAAGACCATCTTATCAAACGAACAGTTACAACTCACCATACAGCGGCTCAGTCATCAATTGATCGAAAACCATTACCCGTTTACCAATTCGGTGATTGTGGGTTTGCAGCCAAGAGGTATTTTCCTGGCCGATCGAATTGTGGCCGCCATCCGTACCAATTATCCCGATCTTAACCTGCTGTATGGGAAACTCGATATCACGTTTTACCGTGATGATACACATAAAGAACTGCATGTAGCCAATCAGACAACGATTGATTTTGATATTGAAAATCGCAATGTGATCCTCATTGATGATGTGCTGTACACCGGCAGAACAATCCGTGCCGCGCTCGACGGGTTGACGGATATCGGCAGGCCGCGCAGCATTCAGCTTGCCGTGCTCATTGATAGAGGCCATCGCCAACTGCCGATTAAAGCGGATTTTGTAGGGAAGAACGTACCGACTTCAGCCG
>CAYMSG010000006.1:10561-26414 GCA_964392955.1 uncultured Chitinophagaceae bacterium
AGCCATGGATGCATTGGTTGATTTTGGCCGCCCGGCCAAAGTAGAACTGCTGGTCCTCATCGACCGCCGCTTCAACCGCCAACTCCCCATTCAACCCGATTATACCGGCAAAGCCATTGATTCCATTCTCAGCCAGAAGGTAACGGTGGATTGGGAAAAACCGGAAGTGGTGCTGTTGTGAAAACACAAATACGAACAATTAAAAATCCAAATCCCAGAAAACAAAATCCAAAGAAAACACAGGCTGTACCTTGATCGTTTATTTTTTTGAATCAAAAAAACACTCAAGTATGTCTGCTGAACTGGAAGAAAGAACCTATCACTTTGCAAATGATGTCAGAAACTTTTGCAGAAAGCTAACCTGGGATGTAATTAACCTGGAAGATATTAAGCAGGTAGTTCGTTCCAGCGGCTCGGTTGGTGCCAATTATATTGAAGCGAATGAAAATCTGGGCCCGGCAGATCTGCGCATGCGAATCAGGATTTCACGAAAGGAATCGAAGGAGTCGATACGCTGGCTGCGGTTGTTACATATTGAAAGTAAAAAGGCAGCATTGGAACCAGAACGAACAAGATTAATTGATGAAGCTGATCAGCTCCGCAAAATATTCTCAGCCATCCTGAAAAAGCTGGGTGATAAATAGTTGGACTATTGGGATTTGATCTTTGGATTTTGGTTTTTTTATTGGACTGTGGATTTTGTCTTTTTGGTTTGGGTTTTGGTTCCCTTGGCCATTGGTTTTTTGGTTTTTCTTGGACATTGGATTTTGCCCTTTGGGTTTTGTTTTCCCTTGGACATTGGATTTTGCCTTTTGGGTTTTGGTTTTTCTTGGAATTTGGTTTTTACCTTTTCATTTCAATTTTGGGTTTTCGTTCCATAACCTTAGCTTTGCTTTTTAATGCAACTCTCCACTCGTCATCTGCTCGGCATTAAAGATCTTACGGCACAGGATATTCAACTCATCCTTGATACAGCCACTCAATTCAAAGAAGTATTACAACGTCCCATTAAGAAAGTGCCTTCGTTGCGTGATGTAACGATTGTGAATCTTTTTTATGAGAACTCCACCCGCACCCGTATTTCGTTTGAACTGGCGGAGAAACGACTCAGTGCCGATACCATCAACTTCACCGCTTCCGGTTCGTCGGCTGCAAAAGGTGAAACCCTGTTGGATACGGTAAACAATATCCTGAGTATGAAAGTGGACATGGTGGTGATGCGTCACAGCGCCAGCGGTGCACCGCATTTTTTGGCCAAGCATATTCCGGCAGCCATTGTAAATGCCGGCGATGGCATTAATGAACATCCCACACAGGCATTACTCGATGCGTTTTCCATTCGGGAAAAATTAGGAACCCTGGAAGGAAAGAAGATCGCTCTCCTGGGCGACATTATGCACAGCCGTGTGGCCCTCAGTAATATTTACCTGTTGAAGAAGATGGGAGCCGAAGTAACCGTTGCCGGTCCGCCCACACTCATTCCAAAATATTTGCAACAGGCTTTTGGTGTAAACGTTTCCTACAACATTGAAGAAACATTGAAGTGGTGCGATGTGGCGAATGTGCTGCGTATCCAACTCGAACGTCAGAACCAACCCTTGTTCTCTTCGTTGAGAGAATACAATCTTGCATACGGCATCAACCGAAAGCTGTTGGATTCGCTGCAAAAAGAAATTGTCATCATGCATCCCGGTCCTATCAACCGTGGGGTGGAACTGGATAGTGATGTAGCCGACAGTAAACAATCCATCATTTTACAACAGGTGGAGAATGGAGTAGCAGTGCGCATGGCAGCCTTGTATTTATTGGCCGGCAAACGTTCAGAAAACTAATTGTCATGCTTCGTGCCATTCTGCTGTTATTGTTTTCCAACATCTTTATGACCATTGCCTGGTACGGACACCTGCGCCATCAAAACGTACCGATGTGGAAAGTAGTGCTCATCAGCTGGGGCATTGCTTTTTTTGAATATTGTTTGATGGTGCCGGCCAACCGCATCGGTTACCAGAGCGGTGTAAATGCATTTGAATTAAAAATGATCCAGGAAGTCATTACGCTGGTTGTGTTTGGCGTGTTTGCAGTGCTGTACCTCAAGGAACCGTTTCACTGGAAATATGTAGTGAGTTTCCTGTTTCTGTTAGGAGCTGTTTATTTTATGTTCAAGAAATAAAACGTTGCTGTCAGGCTTTCAATTCGTCAAACCCTTCTTCGTATTCATCAACCAGGTCATCATCCGAATCATTTTTGCTGAACTGATTCACATCCTTCAATGTAAACGTATCCATGCCGGTGGTTTGTGTCCACTTGCCTTGTTCCAGCCGCAACACCTGCACCGGTAATCCAAACCTGCGTTGAAATTCAAATTCAAGATCGGTTACCTTTTCGGAGGGCTGAATATCGATGACACCGTCAATATGTATGTCTTTGATATCTTTCAACCGTTGATCGTCTGGCAATACATCCCATTCACTGGAAGATTCGTAGAGCAGATGCGGCTTGGAATAAAATTCAAGTCGTAAATACGGGTAGAAATCCGAAAAGATCGTTTTGATTTCTTTGAGCGTGATATAGTCATGTAACTGGATATGCATAGTGGGTTATTTTGAACGAAAGGTAGAAGTCCCTTTTCCACAACCCAATGCCGGCTATCAAAAGAAGCGATGATTGTTGTCATCCCGATGAAGGAGGAGTCTGCTGAAGTAACCTGTCATCTCGAGGTACGAGGGATCTGTTGAAGTTACTTGTCATCCCGACGTTAGGAGGGATCTGCTGAAGTCATTTGCCATTTCGACGAAGGAGAAATCTGCCCAACTGTTGCACTGCTGCCCAACAGATCCTTCGTACCTCGGGATGACAGTGCTATTTGGCTTTATTCAATTTCATCATTCAGAAATCTCCATTCAGGATTAAATGAATTGATGAGTTCTTCTTTCTTGCTTCTTCGCCATCCTTTCAACTCTTTCTCCCGTTCAATAGCATGTTCTATTTGACCAAAGCGTTCATAGTAAATCAAAAAATTAGCATTGTATTTCCCGGCGAAGCTTTTATGTGTGTAAGCTGCTGCGTTTTGCCGATGTTGAAGAAGCCTGGTGTAAAGATCATTGGTAACACCAACGTAAAGCACAGTCTTGTTTTGATTGGTGCTGATGTACACGAAGTAGTTGTGCGTTCCGGTAGGTTTCATAGCAGTTGCATTGATTCCAGTTGAAAATAATACAAAAGCTGATTTTTTTGTCATCCCGAGGCACGAGGGATCTGACAAACTCTTGTACCGATGCTCAACAGATCCCTCCTGCGTCGGGATGACAGCCATACTCATCACCACACCAACTTCGCCACCCGTCCCTTCGCACCAGCTAAATAAACCGCTTTCCCTTTCTTGGCTTTCCGCACCACATGAAAACCTTGTGCAGAAATGGTGCGCCAATTCATCCCACCATCTTCACTCACATCCACACCGGTGATACCGCAAGTGATCAATTTTGATTTCGATAAATACTCCACACAACTACGATAACCAAACGGTGGAGTAGTAGGCGTTAAAAATGTTTTACCTCCATCTTTTGTAACAACGCAATTTTTTTCAGTAGAGGTGGCGTTATTAAAATCACCACCAACAATCGCAAATGTTTTTTTATCCCATACTGCCAGTGAATTCGCACCCGTTGTTTCTTTTCCCTGGATGATGGGTAATACAATTTTATCGTTCCGTATAAAGAGACGTGAATACGTACCACCCGTGATGAACAGTAATTCCTGTTTACCAACCGTCCGCACATTGGTACCACTGCTGGCAAACATGGCTTCCCCTTTTTCTGCAGCAGGTGAAAGACTTTCGGGCATTGGTCGCCACGAAGCACCACCGTCAACCGTAACCGCCATAAATATTTTTCCATTGATCGGGTCACCCATCACAACGCCACTCTTCTCGTTAAAAAATTCCATCGCATCCAAAAACATACCCGGGCGTTTGTCTTGAAATACGATCTTCCAGCTGATACCGCCATCAATTGTTTTCAGGATCACTGCAGGCGTATCAATCCCCATAATAATTGCCGTATTCGCATCAAAGGCTTCAATATCCCGGAAATCCGTTTTTGCAAAACCATCCACCTTATTCCATTTAAATGTTGCACCACCATCAATCGATCGACCAATCATTCCATTTGCACCACTCACCCAAACAATATTATCATTCACCACACTCAATCCACGAATGGAAGTTGTTTTGCCGCTATCAAGCAATTGAATGGTTTGCGCCGATACAGAACCGGCAACAATCAGAAAAGCGAAAAGAAAAAGTTGTTTCATATGTTCAAATGTAAGTAATAGGCCCCTATCACCATCAGGTCTCATCCTCCTTCTCCAAAAGAGAAGGAGCGGTGCTGCATCAAAAAGCCGATCTATAAAACTTCCACATCGGCAATAGGTTTTTTATTCAGCAAAAATCAAACCGCAACATCGTTTTGTATAAACTATGCCATTAACCAGGCGAAGAGTTACACATAGGATGTTGATGTAATCACAAAAGTTATTCACCACAGTAGTACCAAAGCTAAATCAAGGCGCTTGACGGAACATGGGGGTAATATGTTCCGTCTTGACTTTTTGGTTCTTTTGTGTCAACCTGTCCCGCCTTAGCGGGAGACAAAAGAACAGAAAAGAGATGCGGTGCAACCGCCGTTAGAGTATTTCAGCTTCGTTCTGCATGAACCGCCAGCGGAGTCCCGTACCTCAAACCTCGTACCTCGTACTTCCCACTAACACCAGTTCGCATTCTCTCCATTATTTCCTACATTCGTCCCGATTGCAATAACTATGACCGAATACAACTATCTCCCCCTCGACGAACAGCAACTAACCTTCGATGAAGTGAAGAATTACCTGCAGTTCAAACAATTTGTTTCGATAACATTTCGTGCACATCATAAGATCGAAACCTGCCGGCAATACCTCGATCAGAAAGTAGCCGAAAGCGATACGCCCTTCTACGGTATCAACACCGGTTTTGGTTTTCTGCAGAATGTGATCATTGCCGATGATCAGTTAGAACAACTGCAGAATAATTTACTCATGAGCCACGCATGTGGAATGGGTGAAGAAGTACCCGAAGAAATTGTAAAGCTCATGCTCGCCTTAAAAATAAAATCATTGAGCTATGGTTACAGTGCTGTGCAGGTTGATACGGTGAAGCGTTTAATGGACATGCACAACAACAATGTGCTGCCCGTTATCTATCAGCAGGGATCATTGGGCGCAAGCGGCGATCTGGCACCACTCAGTCATTTGAGTCTGCCATTAATTGGAATGGGCGAAGTCAACTATCAAGGCACAAGATACAAGGCACAGGAAGTACTCAACAAACTCAACTGGCAACCGATCGCTTTAAAAAGCAAAGAAGGCCTGGCGCTCATCAACGGTACACAATTTATGAGTGCGTATGGTATGTACTGTTTAGTGCAAGCCGAACGATTAATGCAATGGGCCGATCTCATTGCTGCTATTTCATTTGATGCATTTGATTGTATTGATCAACCCTTTCACGAAAAAATTCACAGCATCCGTCCGCACAGCGGACAAATACACACCGCTCAACAACTACGAAACATACTCAACGGAAGTGAAATCGGTCAGCAGAAAAAACAACAGGTACAGGATCCATACAGTTTCCGTTGTATACCACAAGTGCATGGAGCAACCAAAGATGCTATTGCACATATAAAAAATGTGTTCTTAACCGAAATCAATTCTGTAACAGACAATCCCAATGTTTTTCCTGATGAAGATCTCATTGTAAGTGGTGGTAACTTTCACGGTCAGCCGTTGGCGTTAGCATTGGATTATTTTTCCATTGCGATGAGCGAACTCGCCAACATCAGCGAACGCCGTACCTATCAACTCATCAGCGGACAACGTAACCTGCCGATGTTCCTTGTAAAAGAAGCCGGACTCAACAGCGGTTTTATGATTCCGCAATACACCGCCGCAGGTATCGTAAGTGAAAACAAACAACTCTGCACACCTGCCAGTGTTGATAGTATCTCATCAAGCAACAACCAGGAAGATCATGTAAGCATGGGTGCCAATGCAGCCACCAAAGCATACCGTGTAATGAAGAATGTAGAGAAGGTTTTGGCCATCGAATTACTAAGTGCTGCACAGGCATTGGATTTCCGCCGACCGTTAAAAAGTTCAGCGAAAGTAGAAGAGGTGATGCGTGCATTCCGCAAGCATGTAAGCTTTGTTGATAAGGATCGGGTGTTGCATGAGGATATAATGAAAGCAGTTGAGTTCATACAAACCCCCTCCGCCCCCTGAAGGGGGAACTGGCATTCGCACAGCCCTTGCTATTCGGAGAGTAGAATAATTATCAGGCTCTAAGAAATGTGATGATAAAAATTCAAAACTGAAGTGGAAGAATTAAAAGTTTAATAGACATACGCAGCACCGTCCCTCTCATCAAGGAGAGGGATAAGAGGGTGAGGCCAAAATCCGTGTTCATCCGTGCAATCTGTGAGCAACAAAACGCAAATAAATTTAAGTAAATTTGGTAAACGCCATTTATGAAATCAAAAAAGCAATTAAAAGAAGAACTGCATCAACTCATCGACAGCATCGATGATGAACAGGTATTGCAAACGCTCAACGAAGACATTGTTCCTTATGTAACGCAAAAGAATGATGAATCATTAACGGCACAGAAGCAACAGGAACTCGAAGAAGCGATTGCAGCTGCAGACAAGGGAGAAACCGTTTCATTTGATGAATTCAAAGCAGGCATGGACAAATGGCGTACCGCATACAAATCAACAGGCGCTTCGAAATAAATGTGCAGCAGGTCTATGCTTACATTGCCACTGAATTTGGAAACAAAGCAGCCGATAATTTCCTGGAGCGTTTGTACATCCGCATCTACAGTTTGTCTGTTACGCCCTTCTCCGGTATTGTTGTTCCCAAATATAAAAATGTCCGAAAGATCATCATATCAAAACATAACAAACTCTACTATCGTGTAAAAGGCAAAACCGTAACAGTGTTAATACTCTTTTCATCAAAACTAGATCCAACGAAGAACAGATATGAATAATGAGTCTGCAGGAATTAGGGATTGGTAATTTGGAATTAGGGAGAACAAGCTCCATCAAATAAATTATACTGCTGCACATAAAGTGTACAGTAAACAGTAATAAGTAATTCATCACAGTAGCAGTACAGCCAAATCAAGGCGCAATCCGAAAACCAGGCTGTACATTGGTTTTCGGGGTCTTTTTTGTTTCTTTTTGGACAACCTGTCCCGATGAGCGAAGCATCTTCGGGAGCAAAAAGAACAGAAAGAAAAACTAAACTCTTTGCCATGTCAACAACCACCATTCAGCGGTACGATGTAGAAAAATACAAAACCCCCACGGGCAGTGAACTCACCTGCAAAGGCTGGATCCAGGAAGCCGCCTTACGCATGCTCCTCAACAACCTCAACCCCGATGTAGCCGAACGCCCCGACGATCTCATCGTCTACGGCGGACGAGGCAAAGCAGCCCGCAACTTCGAAGCACTCGACAACATCATTGCAGCCTTGAAAGTATTGGAGAACGATGAATCACTCCTCATCCAGAGTGGGAAACCCGTCGGCATCTTAAAAACGCACAAAGATGCACCACGTGTACTCATCAGCAACAGTCAGCTCGTACCCAACTGGGCCAACTGGAAACACTTCGATGAGCTCGAGAAAAAAGGACTCATGATGTACGGACAAATGACCGCCGGCTCCTGGATCTACATCGGCTCACAAGGCATTGTGCAGGGCACTTATGAAACCTATGCCGCCATCGCCAACAAACATTTCGGCGGCACACTCAAAGGCACACTCAACGTTACAGCCGGACTCGGCGGCATGGGTGGCGCACAACCACTCGCTATAACGATGAACGAAGGCGTGGCACTCATTGCCGAAGTAGAAGAGTGGCGCATCGATAAACGCATCGAAACAAAATACCTCGACGAAAAATATACCAGCATCGACGAAGCCATTAATGCGGCTGTGCATTACCGTAAGGAAGGCATTGCCCGCAGCATCGGCGTGGTCTGCAATGCCGTTCACCTGCTCGATCATCTGATTTCACGTGATATCATTCCCGATACACTCACCGATCAAACAAGTGCACACGATCCGCTCATTGGTTACATCCCGCATACACTCAGCAATGCCGAAGCCAACGAACTACGTACCAACGATCCCGAACGTTACCTGCAACGCAGTTACGAAAGCATGTACCTCCATGTACAACTCATGCTGCAACTCATGGACCAGGGAGCTGTTACATTCGATTATGGAAATAACATTCGGGCAAGAGCGCTTGAGTTTGAGAACCGTCAAACGCAAGCCGATAGTCAAAAGCCGGTAGTAGATAGTAAAGAACCTTCTAAGGATGCACCACTACCGACTACCCACTATCGGCTATCGGCTAAAGACTACCGGCTATCGGCTAACAACTTTCCAACCGGAAGATGCTTCTCGTTCCCGGGATTTGTACCTGCCTACATACGACCATTGTTTTGCGAAGGCAAAGGTCCCTTCCGTTGGGCAGCACTCAGTGGCGATGCCAATGATATTGCCGTAACCGACGAACTCATCATGAACATGTTCCCCGAAAACAAAGGCATGATCCGCTGGATGAAGATGGCGCAGGAAAAAATTGCCTTCCAGGGATTACCGGCACGCATCTGCTGGCTCGGCCAGGGCGAACGGGAAAAAGCAGGACTCGCCTTTAACGAACTCGTACGCACCGGCAAAGTAAAAGCGCCCATTGTCATTGGTCGTGATCATTTAGATACCGGCTCTGTAGCCAGCCCCAACCGGGAGACCGAAAGCATGCCCGATGGCAGCGATGCCGTGGCCGATTGGCCCATCCTCAACGCACTCGTAAACACCGCAGGCGGCGCCAGCTGGGTAAGCCTGCATCATGGTGGGGGTGTGGGTATGGGTTACAGCATCCACGCCGGTATGGTGATTGTGGCTGATGGTACTGATGATGCTGAACAACGTTTGAAACGGGTTTTACGAAACGATCCGGGAATGGGTGTTATTCGTCACGCCGATGCGGGATATGAAATAGCTAAGGAAACACTCAAAGCAAACGATCTTGATTTTAAAGAGCGGTTGAAGTAAGATTTTGTTACAGGGGTTATTGCTGCTATTGGGCTTATGTTGCGTCGCACTCTTGTACGTTTGGTAATTCTGTGCTACTTTAGATGAAACTAGCTTATGAGCAAATCACTTCGTAATGAGGTAAATGTTTTTGCAGAACATACTTTCCCTGAAATTTATAATCGACCTCGTTTAGACTTAATAATTAGGTTTATTGAATTCATTAATTCTCCAAAGCGAGGTCTGATTGTATTGCCAATAACAGTAGGGGTCTTTTTTATTGGCCAAATATTTAATCCTAAATTTCTTCAGTGGCTTAATATCCCAATTGATACATCCCGCATTATTATTGATCAACGTGTTTCAAACTTAGCCACGATATTTAGTATAACGTTAGTTGTTATTGGTTGGCTGCTAACGAATTTGTCTGTTAAAGAATCTCTTTCATTTCAATTGTTGTTTAAAAGAACTTATTTATATCCCATTTTTTATTTTGTAGGAACGCTAATTTCCTGCTTAATTATTTTTTCTTTACTTAGGCATGAAGTGTTTATTAATCTTGGAAATATTGTTATTGCTGGAACCTTATTAATAATTATTGCATTAACGCTTATCACTATGCTGTTTGTGAAGTTTATTAAGGTAGTTGACAGTGCATTTATTTATAATGCCCTTGCTGAAGAAGTGATTAAAGAGGCAAGTATTCTTGCAAGGATGGAGATTATGACTAGAAGAAGCAGAACTGTATACAACGAAACATGCGAACAATTAGGGCTTGAGGATGGTATAGGGTTTAATAAAGATTTATCTGGCCATACCGGTATTAATATCACAAAAAAGGAAAAAAATAATAAAGTAAACGAACTAGATTGGGAAACTGCTTTTGATTCTGTAACTAAATTTGAGGTATATGATGTGGATTTGGAAAAACTTGAAAAGGAAATTAAGCAGTTAGGAAAATTAACAAATTGTTACTTCAGGCCATTACAGGTCGGTTCGAATATTGGAGAAAATTTCTTTCCATTTTATATTCATAGTAGAATTATTCTACCGGAAAAAATAGATCAGAAAGTAAGGAAAGCTTTTAGGTTAAAAACCCAACAAGAGAAAATTGTTGCAGATAATCGTCATTTAAATTATTTTAATGAGCGGTTCATGAAAGATGTCAAAGATGGGAAAAGTGATAACATTGAAAAAGGACTTGCTCTTTATTCCAGGCTTTTTGATTTAGAAGATAAAATTTATAGCAAATGTTGAGTGAAAATAAAAATCCAGTCAATTTGTCTGGGGATGCATTTAGGACTTTTGTAAAATCAATTTATTTATCTATAGATAATAAAGATATAGACACCTTTAGACAATTAAATTCCTTCATATACCAGCGATTAAGTAGTAGTTATCAAAATAATAATATTAAATCATTTGAACAGTTTTCTGGGTTATTTGTATGGTACTACGAATATTCGTTGAACAAATTAAGTTCATCTGTTACCTATAAAGATATTTATGACATTTGTGCGGATCGTTCAGCACGGGGTCTGAAAGAAAGATTAGCTTGGTGGTTTCGCTTTTATGTACAAGAGAAACAACCATCATTAGAAGAAAAGAAAAAAGTTAATAGGTATTCAGGAGTATTGTTAAACAGATTTGCAAGTTTAATAAGTGTTTGCTTGCGTAAAAAGAATCTTGAGCATCTACCTTTTATATTAAATGAGCTTCAGCAATCTTCAAATAGATATAACCATGCGCTTAATGCATTAAAGTGGGATATTTTTTTTAAGAGAAAGGCAAGACTTCAAGGAGAGGAGGCGAAAAAACTTGCTGCGATGGAGGAGCTGTATTCTGTGGATGGGTATGTTGACAAGAACGTAAGATTATTATTTAAAGCAAGTCTGTTTTGGATATTTTTTTTGTATGACGTAGATGTTTTAACTCAGAATGAATTGCTGAAAATCTTAGATAGTTTCCAGCAATATCATGGCTATATAAATTCTGAATTCGTAGAGGATTTTATAATGATTCTTAATACCTCTGGTCAAGAATATGCATGGGAAGATTGGGACTATATGGAACGTATGTCTGGGGTTTCATACTCACCTCCTTCTCCTTTAGATTGGGCACCTTTAGGAGCTTCACTTTACTCTCTTCAACAAAAGGAAATAATTAATATTGACACAGAGAACTTAACTCCGGAGCAAGTTAATGCAATGGAATATGCATTGTCCTCGATGCTAGATATCTCGAAAACTTTAAAGGAAAAGGGGTATGAGAAATGGGGCAAAATCATTGGAGCTAAAACCGAGCAAGAGTTTGAAACCTTATTAGAATCACAGATCGCAAGTTTAAATAGACTAAAGAATAAAGCAATTACAAGTAAAGAAAAATATATAGCCGATTTACATCTTGAAGTAGAATATGTAGAAAATTTTAAGAATATAATATCGGAAAGCTGGGAGAAAAATAATGATGTTAGAAAACTGTTTAATTTGTTTGAAAAAGTAGTCGAAATATCCGAGGACGCCCCTAGTCAAAAAATGTTGATAATAGGGATTAAACAACAGGTTTGGCTTGGATATAAAACTACTTTAATAAAAAATGATAATTTTCATATTCCCGTTTATGGTATCGAACGTTATGGACAAACGCTAGCGGAAAGCGAGGAGAGTTTTTTCTTTAGTTCACTTGATAACGAGTCAGTAGAAGTTGGAAGTGACAGGATATTTGATGAGATAGACACAGCAATATCCAAGCTTTCTCAAGCGAAATTTACCCCTTCTGTAATTTTTTGCGGGTTTGACATTTGGCGAAGAACTTTTCAGGACTTGAAATCATCTGATTTTTCATTTAATTGGAATGATAAGCAAGGATATAATTTCAACAATTTCGGAGGCGTATATAAAGGATTGCCAATTGTTTTTTTTAGAAGTGTTATAATGCAGAACAGAATAATTATAGCTGACTTTAAAGCTTCGTTTACATTAAAATATATAAAAAGCAATGCTGCTTATAAAAATATCTTAAATGTCAATATTGATGCGATAACAAAAGACAAGGCAATGGAAATTATTGAGGGGAACCCACAGTATTGGAAGCGTGATCTTTCAGAAGAAGATGCTGTAATAGCTTTACAAAATTCTATTTTAGTTGATTTTTATGTTACTGAGAATTTTGTCATTGATAATAAAGAAGCATATTCTTCAATTAGCATAAATACATTGTAATTCTTTTTTGCCCACTGGAGCAAGTGTTCCACCTCAATGGATCACTTGATGCCAATTAATCCTGCCCCGATTTTATCGAGGAATCAGCAAACGAAAGTTCCTGTTTTGTAATAAGCTATGTAATCATCATTTAGCAACAGCATTTCAAATGCCCGATACAATCGGGCTGAATTAAAAAGCACAAGTGGTCTTGCAGAACACTTGTGCCAGTTGAGAACGATTCACATTATTTAAACGCCGGCAACTGCAGTTCATTCAGCTTACTCTTCTGTGCCGCCATCTTTTCCACTGCATCAATGGTGCGGGGAGCAGCAGCTGAAATATTTTCGCCGCTTGTTTTTCCAATCACCACAACATCTTCTATACGCACAGCAATATCCCACCATTTCGGATCGCAGTTGCTTCCCTTGGGGATATACAAACCCGGTTCAACTGTCAGTATCATGTTCTCTTTTAAGACCGTACTCGAAAATTTATCATGCACATCAAGTCCCACGTGGTGCGACACACCGTGAATATAATACTGACCCACCTCTTTCACATCCTTGATGATGCCCAGCTTTACCAATCCGTTGGCCAGTACTTCCGTAGCCTTTGCATTTAATTGTGGGTAAGGCGTTCCTTCTTTACAAAGTGCAATCACAGCTTCCTGTGCCTCTAACACCAGTTGATAAATGGCCCGCTGTTCGGCAGTAAATTTTCCATTAGCAGGTACCGTGCGTGTAACATCCGATGAATAACCATGGTACTCCGATGCCACATCCATCAGCACCAGTTGATTGTTCACCTGCGTAACATTGTTTTCGATATAGTGGAGGATACAGCCATTGGCGCCTGCACCTACAATGGGCGGATAACCTTCACCTTCGGCACCGTATTTCTTATGGATATATTCAAACGTACCCATCAGTTCTGTTTCCGACATGGCAGGATGAATGGCCTTCATCACTTCCACATGTGCCATGGCCGAGTAATAACTCGACTTGCGCATCAGCTCCAGCTCTTCCGGTGTTTTTATTTCACGCAATAAACCTACCAGCTCATTATACGCATACGACTCAAATGATTTTTGCTTCAGCTGTGCAATCACTTTTACAAACGTGGCCGAATCGGGGTGTTGAATCAGTTCGTTCAGCAGCGGATCTTTTTTGTATTCTTCATCCTGTATCTGTTCCATTCTGCTTTTAAACCGGTTGACTCTCGCTGCAATATTCGCCGACGTTGTATATTTTAAAAGAACAGTATAATCTTCAACCAGGTATTTGCTCATGCTCTTTTCAATGCCTGTCTTTTGCTTAAATGCATTGATCAATGTTTGCAGCATGCCGGCGCCGGCATCATCTGGAAACGCATCATACAAAACCTGGCTGAACTTTTTTAAATCAAGTGGATAATTGGCAAACGCTTCATCGTTGTACACATGGGTAAAACCCAATTGTGCTTTTACTCCTTCCACACCCAAACGTCTGCCCGACCAGCGCTCCATCAATGCATTTCGTTTCTGTACAAAAAATAATTCGTTGTATGCTCCATCTGTGCCCTGTTGCATGTCTTTAAAAATGAGCAGCACGGCATTCGGTTCTTTATAGCCGGAGAAATAATACAGATCGGGGTTGGGGTGATAGGCATACGTTACATCTCTTGAAAACACCCGCTCGGGATAAGCAAAAATGACTGCCACTGAATTGGCAGGCATCATCTTCCGCAACGCATCACGTCTGCCTTTATGAAATTCTTTACTTAAATAATCATTCGGTAAAGGTTGTTGTGCCATTGCAGTATAACACAGCACACACAGCAGGAGTGTAGTAATTAGTCTGGTCATTGTAAAAGAATTAGTACATGAAAAATGGAAGGCAGGATACGTTGAATGTACAAAAAATAATTGCAGAAATAAACAAGCCTGGCGCTGGTCTGCCGGTCTGTGCAAGAAATCAGAAAGCGTCATGTCGACGACAGGAGACATCTCTATGAGATAAGACAGCTGCCATGCAATCAACCGGATATTACAAAATCACTCCGGGATTGTAGAGATCCCTCGTGCCTCGGGATGACGCTTTGATTGAGCAGTACAGCAAATTGCATCCATTCATCAATATGCAACACAGAGGTCGTGTAAGCATTATCGTTATTCAAATAGTACAACAACTTAATCAGGGTACAATCCGATTTCGGGCCGTCATTCGTCCGGTCAAGAGGGGAAATCGGGGTCCTTTTTGGTTAGTCCTGAGCGAAGTCGAAGGATGGACAACCTGTCCCGCCTTAGCGGGAGACAAAAGTAACAGGAAAAACCTTGGCGAAGCAAATGCTATTTAGCTAAATCTATCATGCTGATTAAGCTTGTATGAATGCAGAATAAAAATCCCTTGTTGCTGATAACACACAACAAGGGATTTAATTACTGTTTTCAGTCCACTATTTGTCTGCAAAACTCTTCTTAAAATAGATATGGAATAGCCATCAAGAAGAATATTACAAACCCGATTGTAATGCCCGCAACAAAAATTCGTAGGCCCGTTTTTTTGCACCGGTTGCAGTGTACAGCAACGGATAATCTGCACCGTTTTTGTAGCGCCAGCTTTGGTTATCGAGTGTACCCCAAATGGTTACTCCATAGCGTTGCGCCTTCGGCACATGCCGCATATAAGAAGTAACAATATAGTTGTACATATCGGCTTGTGCATTTTCCAGGTCGGCTGAAAAAACAACACTGGTTGCGTTATTGGTATTAACACCAATATCCAGTTCCGATACATGCACCAGTAAACCTGTAGCAGCCAGTTTTATAAAGTGATTATCAATTTGGGATTTACTGGTGTTGATGCTCACATGCATTTGCGTGCCGATACCATCTACTTTTGCCCCACGTGCTCTTATTTCAGCCACATAAGCGATCAACGAATCAAGCTTGGCAGTGGAGAACTCAAGATTATAATCATTAATAAAAAGTTTGGCCTGCGGATCGGCTTCTGCTGCATACTTGAATGCTTTCACGCCAAAATCTCTGCCCAGGTATTCACTCCACACAAACACATCATTGTTGGTTGCATTGGCGGTATTGGTATTATTCCGTATGGCACCGGCCGGACCATCCGCAAACATTTCATTAATCACATCCCATCCTCTTACTTTTCCTTTAAAATGCCAGGCAATGGTATAAATCGTTGTTTTAAGCAAGCTATCCACCTTTGCATAATTATTTCCCGAACCGCCGCCACCGATCATTTCATTCACACTTACATCATCAATGAAGTAGGTATTGCTGCTGTTGCCTAAATCAAATACTATTCGTGTTTGTGCAGTATTGGCGGTGATCAGCCATGTAACCTGCTGCCAGCTGGTGCCAATTGTTTGATCGGCCTGGTACAAAGCGGAAGGTTGCGTTGATAAACGGATCGAACCATTTGCCGTTAATGCCTTCACCCAATAACTCACCTGGTATTGCTTACCCACTTCAAGTGCAACCGCATCGGAGGCTACCTGCACC
>CAYMSG010000007.1:0-24606 GCA_964392955.1 uncultured Chitinophagaceae bacterium
GTATTTCCGTGATGTGTACAACAAACCGGTACAGGAATACTGGCAGGATATGAAATTCTGGTGGCCACACAATGAAGTGATCATTGCTACACTGCTTGCTTATACAATGACCGGTAATGAGAAATATGCACAATGGCACAAGCTGGTGCATGATTATGCATACAGCCATTTTCACGATAAAGAAAACGGTGAATGGTTTGGCTATCTGCATCGTGACGGAAGCATTGCTCAAACAGCCAAAGGAAATTTATTTAAAGGTCCGTTTCATTTGCCACGGCAGGAATGGTATTGTATGAAATTGTTGAATGAGTGCCTCCAAACCGATACAAATTTTGCGCATACGGTTGAGCATTTGCAGGGCAGTTTTATTTAATAGCTTCACTTCAGCAATTTTTTACTTGTTCTCATCAATGAAAAGATTGTCATTCAGTTTACTTTTATTATTTCCCTATGTTGCCATTGGCCAGGTGTCGGTGGCAACATTTTTTTTCTAAAAGAAAGGAATTCGAAGGAAAACTCAAATAAACAGGTGTTAGTGAAATAGAAACAAAAGCCTGCCTATATTTATTACAGCTGGCAGCCATTCAGGTAATGAAATTTACAGAATGGGATCAATTACCTGCTTCCATCTTTAAACTAAAAATTGAATGAATAAGTATCTGATTGCTTTCGGTATTTTCCTTTTTTCAGTAGTTGTAAGTAGTGCACAACGCAACGATGTAACCATTCGGTTTAATACAGCCGCAACACATTTCACCGAAAGTTTACCATTGGGTAATGGTCGACTTGGTGCGATGATGTTTGGCGATACAAAGAAAGAACGCATCGCACTCAATGAAATTTCGTTGTGGAGTGGTGGACCGCAGGATGCAGACAATGAAAATGCCTATCAATTCTTAAAACCCATTCAGGAGTATTTGCTCGCAGGTAATAATAAAGCTGCACAGGAGTTGTTGCAGAAAAATTTTATTGCAAAAGGAAAAGGTTCGGGGCATGGCAGAGGAGCGAATGATAAGTATGGTGCTTATCAAACCATGGGCGATTTGTTCATCAGCTGGAAAGACAGTAATGCAGCTGTGAGCAATTACAGTCGTGTGCTCGATCTGGAGAAGGCAACTGCCACCACCACATTCACCCGCAATGCTGCAACATTTAATGAAGAACTGTTTACCGATTTTGTACATGATATTATATGGGTACGGTTATCAAGCACAAAGAAGGGCAGTATTAATGTTGTGCTTGCATTGTACAGAAAAGAGAATGCTCAAATCAAAACCAAGAAGAATACGATTGCGATGATGGGGCAGCTTCCATCAGGCGCTGATAAGGGAATGCAGTTTGTGACTGTAGCTCAACCAACAGTGAAAGATGGAACCATCAGGCAGGAAGGAAATGAACTGGTGATTGAAAATGCAACTGAATGCTGGATCAAAATTTCATCGGTTACGAATTATGAGTATACAACCGGCAATCTTTCTGCAAACGATATTATTGAAAAAGCATTTCAGTACATCGAAAAAGCAAAACAGACTTCCTTTGCTGCGGCACAACAAAAAAGTACTGCTGCTTATCAGCAACTCTTTAACCGTTGCCGCTGGAACATGCCCGATAGTAAACCCGGAACAACAGTCACTACGAATCAACGACTCATCAATTATTACAAAGGCGAAGAAGATCTGCAGTTGCCTGTGTTGTATTTTAACTTTGGGCGTTACTTACTTATCTCTTCTTCACGTCCGGGTTTATTGCCTGCTAATCTGCAAGGACTGTGGGCAGTGGAATACCAAACACCATGGAACGGCGATTATCATCTCAACATCAACATACAAATGAATTACTGGCCGGCAGAGGTAACTAACTTAGGTGCACTTGCCGAGCCGATGCATCGTTTCACTTCTTCCTTAGTGAGCAACGGAAAAAAAACGGCGAAGGCTTATTACAATGCAAATGGTTGGGTGGCGCATGTCATCAGCAATCCCTGGTTCTTTACATCACCCGGCGAAGGTGCAGCATGGGGATCAACCTTAACAGGTGGCGCATGGTTGTGCGAACATATCTGGGAACATTATCGTTTCACAAAGGATACGGCCTTCTTACGAAAATATTATCCGGTGTTAAAAGGTGCTGCACAATTTTTACAATCGATCTTAATTAAAGAGCCTACACATGGATGGTTAGTAACTGCACCATCGAATTCTCCGGAACATGCATACAAAATGCCCAATGGTTTTGTAGGTAATACCTGCATGGGTCCAACAATGGATATGCAGATCTGCAGAGAATTATTCAATGCCTGTATCAGCGCATCAGCTGTTTTAAAAACAGATGCCCAATGGCGGAACGAATTAGCAACAACTGTAAAACAATTAGCACCGAATCAAATTGGTGCAAAAGGTGATTTGAATGAATGGGTGAACGATTGGGAAGATGCAGAACCACATCATCGTCATGTATCGCACTTATACGGGTTACATCCGTACGATGAAATTTCAATCAATAAAACACCTGCGTTAGCAGAAGCTGCCAAACAAACATTGTTGCAACGTGGCGATGCAGGTACCGGTTGGAGTATGGCATGGAAAATAAATTTCTGGGCACGACTGCACGATGGTGAACATGCATTGCAATTGTTTAAGCAATTGGTGAAGCCTGTTGCGGGTGGCGATGAAATTAAGATGAGCGGCGGTGGTGGTACTTATTCCAATTTGTTTTGCGGACATCCGCCTTTCCAGATTGATGGCAACTTTGGTGGGACTGCAGGTCTTGCAGAAATGTTGCTGCAAAGCAATGATGACGAAATAGAATTATTACCTGCATTGCCTGCTGCCTGGCATACCGGAACAATAAAAGGTTTGTGTGCAAGAAATGGATTTGATGTAAACATTGAATGGAAGAACGGACAACTTGTTTCCTGTTCGTTATTATCGAAAGCAGGAAATCATGTTACACTATTATACAAAGGGAAAACGATTCGATTGAAAACAGTGAAAGGTAAAATCTACAGGTTTGCCTTGAACGATTTTAAATAACATATGATGATGAAGCGATTGCTGATTGCCTTGATTCTTTTAGCACAGGTGCAGCTACATGCACAGGTGAAATTGCCGGTATTGCATGATAGTCTGTTCTCCACGTACTATCATCAACGGGTGACGTTGTTTAAGTCGATGCCGCAAACAACCCTTCGACAAGCTCAGGGTGAAATTATTTTTTTGGGCAACAGTATTACCGATGGCTCGGAGTGGGCACAGCTCTTCAACGATGTGCGGATGAAGAACCACGGCATCAGTGGCGATATTACAGCAGGTGTACTGCACCGATTGGATGCAGTAACAACCCGGAAGCCTGCAAAAATATTTTTACTCATTGGCACAAACGATTTGGCAAGAAACATCAGTGGGGATAGTGTATTGAAGAATATGTTTTTGATCGCTGATTATGTAAAACAGCAATCGCCGAAAACCAAATTGTATGTGCAGAGTATTTTACCGGTGAATGAACTGTATGGTAAGTTTGGCGGCCATACAAAAAACACAGCAATTATCCAGCAAGTAAATGAGCAGTTAAAAGCAAATGCTGCAGCTCATCAGTACCAGTATGTTGATCTGCATACGCCGTTCAGCAACGAAAACGGAAAACTAAAACCGGAGTTAAGCAACGATGGGTTGCATTTAATGGGTAATGCCTATCTGTTGTGGAAGCACATCATCTATCCGTATGTGTACGATCTGCAACCAAAGGCTTCACTGATTCCGCAGCCACAACAATTACAATGGAAGACAGGTGCTTTTGCTTTGTACAATTGCAAAACGATTGTACTGAAAGATAAAAGTCTGCTGAAGGAAGCAACACAACTGCAGCAATATCTTCAATCGATCGGTTGGGAAATGAAGTTGACTGATAAAGCAGCAGCCGGTGAATTGTTTTTTGAGTTAAGTCTTGGAAAAGTTAAAGCAACACAACATGAAAGTGAAGTATATCAGCTGGATGTGAATGCAGCAAGCGTAAAACTTGTTGCCAATACTGCACACGGTATGTTCAATGGTATGCAAACACTCAAACAATTGCTGCGCAGCGAAACCATGATTGATGCGGTTAGCATTATTGATTGGCCTGCGTTCAGCTGGCGGGGCTATATGATTGATGTGGGGCGGAATTATATGTCTATGCCGTTGCTGAAACAGAAGATCGATGAGATGTCGGCGAACAAACTCAATATTTTTCATTTTCATGCAACAGAGGATATTGCATGGCGCATCGCCAGTAAACAATATCCGCAACTCACAGCGCCCGAACACATGCTACGGAACAAAGGCATGTATTACAGCGAAGCGGAGATCAAAGAACTGATCAACTATTGTAAAGACCGGCATATTACGTTCGTTCCTGAAATTGATATGCCCGGACATAGTGCAGCGTTTAAACGTGCTATGAAAACCGATATGCAGAGTGATAGCGGGTTGGTGATCGTAAAAAATATCCTCAAAGAATTTTGTACAACCTACGATGTGCCGTACATCCATATTGGTGCAGACGAAGTAAAGATCACCAACAAAAACTTTGTTCCTGAAGTAGCAGCTTTCATTGAAAGCATGGGCAAGAAAGTGATCGGCTGGCAACCAGGTGGTAATTTCAGCAACAGCACCATCCGTCAACTGTGGATGGATGATAATGCACATCACACATCAAACAATCAGATACAGTTCATCGATTCCCGGCATTTGTACCTGAATCATATGGATCCGCTGGAAGCAGTGACGACGATCTTCAACCGCAAGATTGCTGATAAAGAGAAAGGCGATGCCACAACACTCGGCGGCACCATCTGTATGTGGCACGACAGGGCTGTGAGTAAAGAAGAAGATATACTCAATATGAATCCTGTTTATCCCGGTATGCTGGCCTTTGCCGAACGCAGCTGGCAGGGTGGGGGTATTGATGGTTGGGTAGCAAACATCGGCGAACCGAATACCGCAAGGGCAAATGCATTTGCAGCGTTTGAAAAACGTTTGCTCGATCAAAAACAACAATACTACTCTTCGCTTTCATTTCCTTATACGCAGCAATCAAATCTTGTTTGGAAATTATTCGGGCCATTTGATAACAAAGGCGATCTATCCAAACAATTTGCACCGGAACAAAAAAGTTTTGATGCAGATAAAACAAAGCCAGCAATAGAACAGGTTGGTGCAACAGTTGTGCTGCGTCATTGGTGGGCACCGTTAATTAAAGCTGCAATACCGAATGCAGAAGACAGTACTACCTGGTATGCTGTAACAAAAATCTGGAGCGATGAAGATGAAACAAAACAGTTCTGGATCGGCTTTAATAATTTGTCCCGCTCACCTGCTACCGATGCGCCACCTGCTAATGCATGGGATGCTAAACAAAGTGCAGTATGGGTAAATGGAAATTTAATCCCTGCTCCGCAATGGAAACATGCATCAAAAAAAGGAAACAGTGAATTACCATTGGCCGATGAAGGGTATGAATATCGTATGCCAACAATTATTACTTTAAAGAAAGGTTGGAACACGGTCCTGATCAAAGCCCCGGTTGGCAGCTTTAAAGGAAAGGATTGGCAAAACCCGGTGAAGTGGATGTTTACGTTTGCACCGATAACACATGAATGAGTGATGTTGAAATCGATCTGAGCTTGATATTTTTTAATGTTACGAATAAAATAATTAGGTTGCAGTTCTGATATTTTTTAGACTAAAATTCATTTGTTACAGGTTAAAATGGTTACGTCCTTGGACTAAAGCTATCAGGGGTTAGCCGTTTATTATGGCGTCTATGCGTCACGTGAGTTGCAAATGATATCATTTGGTTATTAATTAAAGGTGATCGTACGATTTGAAATTTTATTAAATGAAATCACTCGTCTGCCAGCAACCGGGTTCGTTTGAATATGTTGAAAAAGAACGGCCCGCAATTCAACCCGGTCGTGCTATTTTAAAAGTTAAACGCATCGGTATCTGCGGAACCGATCTGCATGCCTTCGAAGGAACGCAACCATTCTTCGCCTATCCACGAATTCTCGGCCATGAGCTGGGTTGTGAAATTGTACAGGTTGATGCGGATGCAGGTTTTGAAGTAGGAGAGCGTGTTACACTCATCCCGTATTTTCATTGTGGCGAATGTATTGCCTGTCGAAACGGTTTACCCAACTGTTGTGCAGCCATCAATGTTTTTGGTGTGCATGTAGATGGAGGTATGATGGAATACATTTCTGTTCCAACTTCTGCATTGCTGCATGGTGATGATATGAGTTTTGATGAACTCGCACTTGTTGAACCATTGGCGATTGGTGCACATGGCATCCGCAGAGCAGGTGTTCGTTCGGGTGAATTTGTGTTGGTGATCGGCGCAGGGCCGATCGGTTTAGGCATTGTGGAATTTGGCCGCATTGCAGGCGGACAGGTAATTGCCATGGATGTAAATGATACACGTTTGAATTTCTGCAAGGACAAACTGAAAGTAAAGCATACCATCAATCCGTTGAATGAAGATGTGCTGCAACGCTTGAAAGAAATTACCAACGGCGATATGCCAACGGTTGTCATTGATGCAACAGGCAATCAAAAGGCCATCAACAGTGCATTCCTGTACATGGCACATGGGGCAAGGTATGTGCTGGTGGGTTTACAGAAAGGAGAGTTGATCGTTAGTCATCCTGAATTTCACAAACGGGAGGCAACTTTGATGAGCAGCCGCAATGCCACGCAGGAAGATTTTGATCATGTAATGATGTGTATGCGCAACAAGTTGGTTGATCCTGCAACCTACATTACACATCGTGTAAGTTTTGATGATGTGAAAGATCATTTCAAAAGCTGGCTTGATCCGAAAAATGGAGTGATCAAAGCAATTGTGGAACTGTAACTTTGTGCAAATTTTTAACGAGTCTAAGTACAACATATGCAATACAGAATATTAGGTAAAACAGGATTCAATATTTCAGCCATCAGTCTTGGTACTTGGCAGGTGGGCGGTAAATGGGGCAGTGCATTTGATGAAAAAAATGCTGATGCCATTTTAAATACTGCTGTTGATAACGGCGTCAACTTTATTGATACAGCCGATGTGTACAGTGATGGTGAAAGTGAAAAGGCCATAGGCCGTTTCCTGAAAACAAGAAAGGAAAAACTGTTTGTTGCAACTAAGTGTGGACGACAAATTCAGCCGCATGTGAACGAAGGCTACACGCCTGCAGTGTTGCGGAAATATGTAGAAGACAGTTTGAAACGTTTGCAGGTTGAAACACTCGATCTGATTCAGTTGCATTGTCCGCCCACGCCTGTATATTATCGTCCGGAAATCTTTGCTTTGTTTGACGACCTGAAAAAAGAAGGGAAGATTCAGCACTTAGGTGTGAGTGTGGAAAAAGTAGAAGAAGCATTGAAGGCGATCGAGTTTGATAATGTAACAACAGTGCAGATCATTTTCAATATGTTCCGTCAGCGACCTGCCGAATTATTTTTTGAACAGGCAAAAAAGAAAAACATCGGTGTGATCGTTCGTGTGCCTTTGGCAAGTGGATTATTAACCGGTAACTATTCAGCACAAACAGTATTTGAAAGTGGCGATCACCGCCAGTTTAACCGCAATGGCGAAGCGTTTGATAAAGGTGAAACATTTTCCGGCATTGATTACGCAACAGGTTTGCAGGCAGTGGAAGAATTAAAACAAATTGTTCCTGCCGGTAAATCATTAGCAGCATTAGCGCTGAAATGGATACTGGATTTTGATGCGGTAAGCACAGTTATTCCCGGTGCATCCAAACCCGAGCAGGTAACACGCAACCTGCAAGCATTGAATGAACAATCGCTGAGCGCTGAACAGATGCAACAGGTGCAGGCTGTTTATGAAAAGTACATCAAAGCATCGGTGCATCATTTGTGGTAAAAGCACTATGTTTTTTTGGAATTATTTTTCTGCAAATGAAAATGCGGAAAGTTTATCACGAACTGAATTTCAGTGATCGTTTGATTAAAAGATATTGCCTTCAGTATGGGTGTTGATAATACCTGTTATTTGTCCAGGCAGTGTAAAACCATCATTGGAATGTCGCCGAAAAAATACTACACCAGAAGAACAGATGATGCCATGCTGAACATAACAGAAGCCATCAGGTTGGCCTCAATCCGGTCAAAATCCATCTCTAAAAGAGCTGTTATTACCACTCGGTAACCGACTGCTACCACAAAATAACTGCCGCTTCTTCACACTTTTTCGCTGTACTACTTTCATGTTGTCAAATCAAACAAACATGAAAAAACACTTTTTAGAACTTCGGCAACTTCACGGTTTCCTGTTTTATTCGATTGCTGGTATTGTTTTACTTTCTTCCTGCAAAAAGAATAAAAACGACATCTATCCGGCTGCTCCGAAAACAAAACTCATCTCCGCTGTTTACATAAACGATACCATCAGCGAAAAGTATCATTATAAAAGTAACCGGCAGCTCATTAAAACAGAACGATTCAATAAAGGCAACCTGGATGGAATATGGAATTATGCGTATGATATGGCTGGCAATCTCAGCTCTTCAATATCCACGAAGCCCGATGGCTCGATAAGAACAAAACAGGAATATAGCTGGAATACCGCTGAACAACTTGTTCAAAGTAAGTTTGTCAATTTTGCGTTTGGATACTTTTCTTTTTATGAGTTTACCTATGATGCATCGGTAAAAAACCAAATGGTTGGATACATCGAATCAGATACGTTGGGGAATAAGAATAGTAAAGTGGATTATTTCTATACCGGTGGTTTACTGTCGGGTATAAACTACCATCAGATCTATCCAACCGGCGAAACTGTTATGTATTCCAGTTCAACACATCAAACCACAACAGATGTAACACAGTTAAAACGATATAAAGAAATTATCAGCTCAATACCAAATACATCCCCCGATAATTGGCTGAATGCCCAGATCACCGAATTCTATAAAACTTACAAATACACGTCAGGTGAGGTAACAAATGAGCAGCGCATTGAGTTGACCGAAAAGCAATACGATGCAAAAGGATATGTAACGGGCTTAAAGATGACCATCAAAAAAATCAAACCGGTCGGACCTGATATTGTGACACGGTTACGTTACGAATATGTTGAACTGTAAACACCTATTTTATAAATACAAAACAAAACAATCATGAAAAAGCACATTTATTTAATGCTCGCCTCCATGTTCATCTTTGCAGTTTCCTGTAAAAAGTCGAACACCGAAACATCCGAGCCGCCACAGCAATTATCGCCTGTAATCGGCTACTGGACAGGCTCGTACACTACAACAGGTTTTATTGGTTCTTCCAAGTATGCCATGCTGATTAAACCGGGTGGTGCAGTAAGAATTTACGATCTGGACGACAAAACTGATACATCAGCTATTCCTGCTTTATCAAAAGCAGATGGTGTGTGGACGTTGAATGCAAACATCTTTCAAACAACATATAAAAGCGGCTCCAAAACTGTAAACACAACAGCAACAGTTAATGCAGGCTTCTCAAACATGACGGGTACCTGGGCTTTTGAAGGAGTAACCAAAGGAAACATTACGTTGAGCAAATAGTTTTATGTTGAGTGGTTTATGATTCATCCATGTTAAAAGCCTCTGTAACGGAGGCTTTTCGTGGAGAATGTTTTAACAAACTAAATTTCTGATATGACGCAACAACAGGTACAACTCGTACAACAATCATGGGGGCAGGTGTTGCCCATTGCCAAACAGGCAGGACTTCTTTTTTACAGTAAATTATTTGAAGCAGCTCCGGGAGTGCGCCATTTATTTAAACCCGACATTGGTGAGCAGGCCAACAAACTAGTAACTATTCTCGGCTATGTTGTTTCCAAACTCAACCGTATGGAAGAGTTGTTGCCTGAAGTGCAGAAGCTGGGGGCAAGGCATAACGCTTATGGTGCAGAAGCGGCCCATTATGAAGTGGTGGGTCAGTGCCTGATAGCAACTTTGAAGGAAGGGTTGGGAGAAGCATGGACCCCCGAAGTACAGAACGCATGGATCACTGCCTACAATACACTTAAAAATGTGATGATTGTGGCACAGGAAGAAGACAGTCATAGCGAACAAAAAATACCAGCCTGAGAAAGACTGCAGATTCACAGAAGTATGAATTATTTTTAAAGGAGTTTATATGAAATGTTGAACCTGTATTCACATAAAACACTTATTCTTGTTTTTGCAGCAGCTCTGAATTATATTACTGCTTTTGCCCAATTGCCCGATTACCAGTTGGGACTGGTGCAGCAGCAGGGGGGGCTTAAAACGGCTGATGTTATCAACCTGCAAAAAGATAACGAAGGTTTTCTCTGGCTTGCAATGCAAAGTGGTGTACAACGTTTCGACGGAAGGCATACCCTTGATTTTCCGTTTCGTGAATCAGTAAGCAATATCCTCATTGATGCTTCCGGACGAAAATGGGTTACTACACGACAGGCTGTTTACCGTTTCATCAACAACCATACAGGCTTTCAGCAAGTCCTGTTTGAAAATTCGGACGAATCAATTCTTGTGAGTGTATATGAAACAAAGAATGGCACAATCAATGCAGTTGGTTCAGCAGGGCATTTCAGCTATCATGAAAACGAAAAACAGTTTAAACGGATTGACACTTCTCAACTGGGCCGTTTAAAAAAAGCAAACAGGTATTTTGATCAATTGGGCGATGCCCTCTTTTTAGGAAATGGCGATTCGTTATTTCACTACCGGCAAACAACAAAACAAACCAATGCGATTTGGGTAGGAAATTTGTACGATGCCATTCCACTGAATGAAAACGAACTGCTCATTTCTACTTCAGGCTTTGAAACGTACCGTGTTAATTTTTCTACAAACGAAAAAAAGCTGTTGAAGATCACCAAACCAGCAAATGCCGTTACAAATAATCTTGTGTTATTTGGTGGTGTTGCATTAAGTAAGGATTGCTTTTTACTTTCAGGTACCAATGGTTTATTCGAATACAATGTTGCTACCGGTGCGGTTCGTTCGCCTGTTTTTTATTACAATGGACGGTTACTTGAAAACCAGACTTCTGTGCGTTCATTTTATAAAGACAAAAAAGGAACTGTTTACATGACGCATGTAGATGGTGTTTTTTTTATGAACAGCAGTGGCAGTTTTATTCAGTATTTCCGGAATTACCGTTCAGGAAATGTGCAGATGCCGGATAATGATGTACGTAGTTTTTCAGAAGATGCTGAAGGAAATATCTGGATGGCTACGATCAATGGAATTCTGAAACTGAATATGCAAACCGGAGAGTTGAAAATTATTGAGCCATTGAATCGATCCGTAAGTGTGGACGTGCCATCGAACCGGCAGGTGCTGAACGATGGTGATTATGTTTGGGTCGGCACTTCGGGCAACGGTGTGCGGTTATACGATAAACGAAAAAATACATATAAGTCGTTTGTTTTTCCGGCAACAGAAGATGGGCGTAAGCAGGCCGATGTGTTCAACCGTTCTTATATCTGGCGGATCGTAAAGCTCCGTAACAATAAAGTACTGTCTGTTGCCGGCAGCCGCATCTTTCTCACCGATGCTGCTACGCTTTCAACGCAGCAATTAAAATTATATAATCATTCGTTTTTATCCCGCTCAGCAGTGCAGGATTCAGCAGGCAGAATATGGCATGGCACAACAGCAGGCTTTACCTGTTTTGATTCTGCTTTTCATTTTTTGTTTACTGTAAGAGATTCACTCACCGACAGGAGAGCTGCTTCGTTTTGCGAATGGAAGAAAGACAGGATGCTGGTGGGTTCAAAAGGTTTGTATGAAGTTACGGTGCAGGGGAATCGCATTCTTTCGTTTCAAAAGAAAAAGGCCATTCCATTTGAACGATTGATCTATTGCATGCAACAGGATGGGTATGGATATATATGGATGGGAACCGACGATGGTATTTTCCGGTATGATCCTGTACACGATAAGGCTGTACACTTCGATGCATCGGATCACGTGCAGCCGCAGGCATTCAACAGCGATGCAGCTTTTCGCAGTAAATCCGGGATAATCTTCATGGGAGGAAAAAATGGTGTAAACTTTTTTGATCCATTCAGATATATACATCAGACGCAAAAACTATATCCGCTCATTGCATCGTTTTCAGTGAACGGAAACGACTCTGTATTTTTTTATGCGGCACAGCAACACCGCATACCTTATAACAGCAGTAATATTGATTTTATCATCAGTGCACCCGAATTTAAAAATCCTTACCGTATTCAATACCGTTACCGGCTCAACAACGGTAAAAACGACTGGGTGAATACCGGCTTCAACAACCGTATCCGTATCAGCAAACTGCAACCTGGTATTTACCAGTTACAGGTATCGGCCAGTTACGATGGCAACAACTGGTTTGATTGTTCTGATGCATTGTCATTTATTGTACTGAAACCCTGGTGGCAAACAACATGGTTCCGGTTACTGTCTATAGCTGTTGTTGCTGTAGCTGTGTATGGTATTATCCGTTACCGCAGAAAGAAAAAAGAAGCGGCCGAGTTGAAACGTACCATCGAATATTTCACTTATTCAGGTTCTGCTGATTCATCGGCCGAATTGATTCTCTGGGATATTGCCCGTAATTGTATTGCACGTTTGGGTTTTGAAGATTGTGTCATCTACCTGCTTGATGAAGAACGGAATGTTCTGGTGCAGAAAGCGGCTTATGGCGATAAAAATCCACAGGCATTTGAAATTGCCAATCCTATTGAAATACCGGTTGGTAAAGGAATTACCGGTTATGTTGCTCAAACAGGAGAAGCAGAATTGATCAACGATACTTCAAAAGATGAACGCTATATTGTGGATGATGAAAATCGTTTGTCAGAGTTAGCTGTACCCATTATTCATGACGGAAAGATTATTGGTGTAATTGACTCAGAACATCATCGTAAAAACTTCTTTACCAAACATCACCTGAATACGTTACAAACCATTTCATCGCTTTGCGCCGGAAAAATTGCAACAGCTGTTGCGGTAGAAGCTGCAAAAAATGCTGAGAATAAATTACTGTTGCTGAACGGACGAATGCTGGAATCGAAATTCATGAACCTGCGTTTGCAGATGAATCCACATTTTCTGTTTAATATCCTTACATCCATTCAATACCTGATAGTAAGCGGACAAATCAACAAAGCCACTGATTATCTCAATATCTTCTCTGCCTTTTTACGATCACTTTTAAATTTTGCTGAGCAGACAGTGGTAACGCTGGAAGAAGAGTTACGTATTCTGAGGATGTATGTTGAACTTGAATCGCTTAGTGTTGACGAATCGTTTATCTGGACTGTAGAAATGGATGATCAAATAGAGCAGGAAGATGTATTGGTCCCGTTTATGTTGCTGCAGCCGTTTGTTGAAAATGCCATCAATCATGGTCTTATCAACAAAATCGGTGAAAAACGTTTTCATATCAGCATAAAAGAAAATGACGATGATTCGTTGTTATGCATCATCGAAGATAATGGCATTGGCCGTGAGGCAGCTCGACTTATTAAGCAAAAAAATCTTTCGTCGGTATTGCACGAAAGTAAAGCGATCAGCATTGTACAGGAGCGTTTGGAATTGCTGCAGCAAAAAACAGGAAAGAAGGCTGGTTTTGAAATGGAAGACCTGTATGAAAACGGACAGGCATCCGGCACCCGTGTTCGCATCACTATTCCTTACTATACAAAAGAAGAAACATGATCAAAGCAATGATTGTTGACGATAAAACAGCAGCAATTGAATTGCTTCGCTGGATCATCAAAGAAAAGTGTCCGGAGATCACTTCCGTTGTGTCGGCTATTTCTGTAAATGAAGCATTGCCGCTCATTGAAAATTTTAAACCCGATCTTGTTTTTCTTGATATACAAATGCCGCAGCAAAGTGGGTTTGATCTGTTATCATCCATCAAAAAATGGAATTTTGAAGTAGTGTTTACAACTGCGTACAATGAATTTGCCATCCAGGCCATTCGTTTCAGCGCATTGGATTATTTGTTGAAACCTGTACAGGCCGATGAGCTGGTGAAAGCAGTGGAACGCTTTAAAGTAAAACGTATTTATGCTCCCGCAGGTGAAGAGTTATACAGAAATTTTCTGCAGAATGTTTCTGCCCGTCAAAAACGTTTGGCATTACCGGGAGTAAACGATATCAAGTATGTGGAGCTGGAAGATATTATCCGTCTGCAGGCCGAACGCAACTACACCCGTTTCTTTTTTGCTGATGGAAAAGAATTTTTGTCAGCCAAAACATTAAAGGAATACGAGGAAATGCTGAATGATGCCGGTTTTGTACGGGTGCACCGCACACATCTGGTAAATACCCGTTTCATCAAGGCATACGAACGGGAAGGAGTACTGCTGTTGAAAGATGATTCCGAAGTGGAAGTTTCCCGTCGTAAAAAGGAACAACTGGTTAAGTATCTCAAAACAATATAGCCGTTTTCTTTCCTTCATTGCAAGGAATTATCTGTTGTATATTTGCTGCTCAATTCTTTTTATGGACGAACAACAAGCAAATCCCAATCAACTCAACATCGAGATCACAGAAGAAGTAGCGGAAGGTTCTTATGCCAACCTCGCCATCATTACACACAGTCATGCAGAATTTGTGATCGACTTTGTGAACGTGATGCCGGGCACTCCCAAAAGCAAAGTAAAATCACGGATCATTTTTACGCCGCAGCATGCCAAGCGTTTTATGAAAGCGCTCACTGAAAATATCCAACGGTTTGAGGCGGCCAATGGTGCTATACGTGATCTCGAAGAAATACAGATCCCCATGAATTTTGGCGGACCTACAGCGCAAGCGTAACTGAAACAACACGTTAAAAGTGAGGGTTATGAGTTACGGGTATCGCAATGAACCATGAACTATCAACTATGAACTATAGTACTGAGTTAAGAAGCAGTGAACAGGTGTATTCGTACCCGCATTTATTTTCATTTACAAAGAATGTGTTCCTCTCAATGGGTTGCAGCGAAGCAGATGCAACGATTGCAACAACTGTATTGCTCTCGGCCGATCTGCGTGGTATCGATTCACACGGTGTGGCAAGGCTGAGCGGTTATGTGCGTTTGTGGGAAGCAAAACGAATCAATGCAACACCCAACATCAATGTAATTCATGAAACGCCTTCAACAGCAGTAGTGGATGGCGATAGCGGATTGGGTTTGGTGGTTGCACCGTTTGCCATGAAAGTGGCCATTGAAAAAGCAACCAATGTTGGCAGCGGATGGGTGAGTGTGCAAAACAGTAATCATTTTGGTATTGCCGGTTATCATGCCATGATGGCCTTGCAACACGATATGATCGGTATGGCGATGACGAATGCTTCGGCGTTAGTAGCGCCAACCTTTTCAACGGAACGTATGTTGGGTACCAATCCCATTGCTGTAGCAGTGCCAAGTGGTAACGAACCACCTTTTGTTGCAGACATGGCAACAACAACTGCCGCAAACGGTAAGCTGGAAATTTTACAACGCAAAAATCTTGAAGCGCCAATCGGCTGGATCCAGGATGCAGACGGTGAAGCAACAACGGATGCACATGCACTAAAAAACAAAGGCGCATTATTGCCTTTGGGAAGCGATAAAGAACATGGCAGTCATAAAGGCTATGCTTTGGGAAGTATTGTTGATATTTTTTCAGCCGTGTTAAGTGGTGCGAATTATGGTCCGTGGGTGCCGCCGTTCCCTGCCTATGTGCCCATGCCAGAGAATCAACCGGGCAAAGGATTGGGACATTTTCTTGGTGCCATGCGTATTGATGCCTTCCGCAAAGCAGATGACTTTAAGAAAGACATGGACAACTGGATCCAACGTTTCCGTTCTGCAAAAACGATCGAGGGATACGACCAGGTGCTTATTCCCGGTGATCCCGAACGTTTGTTTGAAACACAGCGTATGAAAGATGGTATTCCTTTATTGGAAACAGTTGCAGAAGATTTAGTAAAAGTTGGACAGAAATTCAATCTCTCTCTTTAATTTCGCAGCCCGTTCGAATATAGTTTCTGTGCGGGTGTTTGTTCTGCCTGGGCATTGAAATGAGGTTGTTGCACTTCGGCTGTTAAAGATTATTTCAACTTTAATAAGACGGTGGGGGGAATGATGAAGAAATTCGTCGGGGAGACTGTGTGGTGTCAGGACGTTGCAAACGTCAGACACCTGAACGATGGAGTTGAAAAGATGAATGAGTGATGCGTTGTAAATGGTCAATTGGCAATAAGCAACTATGAACAATTAACAAGTGGTGGTCTGTCGTCTATCGACTGTGAACCAAATTAAAACATAAATAAACCTACGGTAATGAAAGTGATGAAGTTTGGCGGCACCTCAGTGGGAAAGCCTGAAAGAATGCACGATGTAGCAACCCTGATTACTCGTGATACAGAAGAAAAGATTGTGGTGTTAAGTGCGTTGAGCGGCACAACCAATTCCCTGGTTGAAATTGGTGCGGCCATGGCAAACGGCGACAGAGCTGCTGCCAAACAGGTGATTGATAAACTGGACGCACATTATCAAACCTTCATCAGCAACCTGCTTGTAACAGAGGAGGCGCAAACAAAATGCCGTGCTATTATTGCCGAGCATTTTGAATTCCTGAACATCATTCTGAAAATTTCATTCAACGAAGCGTTGAATAAAGATATCCTGGCGCAGGGTGAATTGATGAGCACCAAAATGTTCAGCTGCTACCTTGAAGAAAAAGGAATTGATCACATGCTGTTGCCCGCACTGGATTTTATGACCATCGATAGTTATGAAGAACCACAGATCGGCAGCATTAAAGTAAAGCTGAGCCAGTTGCTGAATCAGCACAAAGACAAAAAGATCTTTATCACCCAAGGATACATCAGCCGCAATGCCAGAGGCGAAGTGGATAACCTGAAACGTGGTGGCAGTGACTATTCGGCTTCGCTTATAGGCGCTGCTATTAATGCGAGTGTTTGTGAAATATGGACGGATATTGATGGTATGCATAACAACGATCCACGCATTGTTAAGAAAACAGTCGCCATTGAACAGTTGAGTTTTGATGAGGCAGCAGAGTTAGCATACTTTGGTGCAAAAATTTTACATCCTGCCTCCATCTGGCCGGCACAGCATTATAAAATTCCTGTGAAGTTGCTGAACACCATGCAGCCCGATGCAAAAGGCACACTCATTACCGAAGAAGCAGGTAGTGTGGGTGTAAAAGCGGTTGCTGCAAAAGATGGCATTACTGCCATTAAGATCAAGAGCAGCCGCATGTTACTGGCATATGGTTTCTTACGCAAAGTGTTTGAAGTATTTGAGAAATACCGCACATCGATTGATATGATCACTACATCTGAAGTGGCTGTTTCATTGACCATTGATAATAATACACACCTTGATGAGATCATTCGTGAACTGGAACCATTTGGATCAGTAGAGTTGGATAAAGACCAGGCGATTGTAAGTATTGTGGGAAATGAAATCGGAAAAACAGAACATATCCTTTCGAAATTGTTCGAAAGCATTGCGGATATTCCGGTACGCATGGTGAGTTATGGTGGCAGTCCGCACAATGTTTCGTTGCTCGTACCCGCTGCTTACAAAACACAAACGCTGCAGGTATTAAACAAAGGAATTTTCGGATTGGATTAACAGAATATCATTGTCATTTCTTTTTCTATTAAGCCCGTAATTGTATCTTGAGCAGGTATGCAATTACGGGCTTTCTTATTTTTCGGTTCGTTTCTTTTTTGTTCAACCATGTTTGCACAAACTCTTGCCGGTGTGTGGGAGGGTAGTTTTTTGCTGAAAGGAAATAAAAAGCAAAAAATGAATGTACGGATGGAGCTGATGGAGAATGAAGGTGGATTTATTGGTGTTATCAATACAAGAGGATTTGAAAAAAATACGGTGTATGGTTGTGATTATATTGTAATTGGCTCGGTCAACGGTGAAAAGCTCAGTCTTAAAAAACGGAACGTACGCCGTGGGGTAAATATGAGCAGTGATGATTGTGGCTGGTTTCAGGAATTGGATCTGCGTGTACAGAAAACCAATAACGGCGAACAATTGAAAGGCTATTGGGTGTGGATAAGCGAAGAAGCAGATCAGTTAACAGTTGCGAAATCGCAGGACAGTGTTTCGGAAGTTACCAAAGATGAAATAACAGCTTATGTTGAAGAAACCTATCGGATGTACGAAGAGAACAATGTGTTGTTACCCATCATCGACCGCCTGAATCATAAAGCAGGTGAACTGACTATTGACAGTGGTGATATTGTGCTTGATTTTTCGATTGATTCATTATCAGTCCATGATTCAATTGCTGTGGTTTTTAATGGACTGATCATTTCAGAGTCGCATGATTTCAAGAAAGCACCACTCCGCATCCGGTTGAAAGAACTGGCACCCGGCAGCAATGATGTAATGGTGATCAGTCAATCGGTTGTGCAAAATAAAATAACACTTCAGCTTGTTGTAAAATATGGGGATAAGTTGCAGCAATACAGCTTATACCCCGGCTTCACCCGTAACGAGGTGTTGTTTCTCTATCGAAAACAGGAATGAGGGCAGGACTGTTTTTCAGCTATATTTGCTGCCTCTAATCGTAGATAGCATGCCGAATAATTCCAAAATTTCTTTCGAGAATACAGCTAATGCATTTGAATATAAGAACGATCAGCAACTGAAGAAAGCCCATTTCCTTTTTTCTTCCATGGGTTATAACTGGCTGGTAAATATCGGCACCCGTCTTACGCCCTGGGCCATTAAAGCGGGATTACCGGTGAAAGGGCTTATCCGCAGTACATTGTTTGATCAGTTTATTGGAGGTGAAACCCTGCAGGAAACAGCGAAGGTGGCGGATCTGCTGGAAAAATTTCATGTGCAGGTGATCCTTGATTATGGGGTAGAAGGAGGGGATTATGGCGAAGATGAAAAAGACCATGCCTGTGATGAATTTATTAAGGTGATCGATTATGCGGCTACCCAGGCCAACATTCCATTCATGAGTGTGAAGGTAACCGGTATTGCACGGTTTGCCCTGCTGGAAAGAATGGATGAGCTTATGAGCAAGGATACGGGAACATTGATCCGCCGCTATGAACATGCATTGGAGCGCCTTTCAACGGATGAACGTACCGAATGGCAACGGGTGTGTAACCGTATGGAACGGATTTGTTCTGCAGCTGCTGCAAAAAAAGTGGGTGTATTGATTGATGCGGAAGAAACCTGGATTCAGGATCCGGTGGATGCATTAACCATGTTGATGATGGATCAATACAATAAAACAACTGCTGTAGTGTACAATACAGCACAGTTATACCGGCACGATCGTTACCAGTTTGTGCATGATTGTTACGAAGCAGCTGAAAAAAGAAATTTTATACTCGGTATCAAGCTTGTTCGGGGAGCGTACATGGAAAAAGAGCGCAAACGTGCAGCGGAGATGAATTATCCATCACCCATTCAGCCCGATAAAGAAAGCTGCGACCGTGATTACAACCGTGCGGTTGAGTTTTGCATGCAGCATGTAGAACGGATCGCCACCATTATCGCATCACACAACGAATTCAGCAATCAGTTAGCAGCCGAATTACTGCACAGCAAGGGATTGCCGCACAATCATCCGCATGTGCATTTCAGTCAACTCTATGGCATGAGCGATCATATTACATTTAATCTTGCCAAGGAAGGATATTCCGTAAGTAAATATCTTCCCTTCGGTCCTATTGATGATGTAGTGCCTTACCTCATGCGCCGTGCACAGGAAAACAGCAGTGTGAGCGGCCAAACGGGAAGAGAATTACTGTTGATCAAAAAGGAACTGGCGAGAAGAGGGGTGAAGTAATTTATTATAATTTTAGCTGTACACAATCAATCCACAACTACCGGCTGCAGGCTAATGACTATCGGCTTTTCTTTACCTTGCAGCCATGCAGCAATACCTCCAATTACTACAGCATATTTTAGCGAACGGTGTTGAAAAAACCGATCGCACCGGTACGGGTACCAAAAGTGTGTTTGGCTACCAGATGCGATTTGATCTGAACGAAGGATTTCCATTGGTGACCACCAAAAAAGTACACCTGCGCAGTATTATTCATGAACTCCTCTGGTTTCTCAAAGGTGAAACGAATATTGCCTATCTCAAGCAACATAACGTAAGCATCTGGGACGAATGGGCCGATGCAAACGGTGAGTTGGGACCGGTGTATGGCAAACAGTGGCGTAGCTGGGAAGGAGCAAACGGAGTCGTGATTGACCAGGTGAAAGACCTGATTGATCAAATCAAAAAAAATCCCGATAGCCGTCGTCTCATCATCAGTGCATGGAATGTAGCCGATTTGCCAAAGATGGCATTGATGCCTTGCCATACCATTTTTCAATTTTATGTAGCTGAAGGAAAACTGAGTTGCCAACTATATCAACGCAGTGCAGATGTATTTCTTGGTGTACCCTTCAACATTGCATCGTATGCCTTGCTTACGATGATGATTGCACAGGTATGTGATCTCGAGCCCGGTGATTTTGTACATACGTTTGGTGATGTACACATATACAGCAACCACATGGAACAGGTAAACCTGCAATTAAGCCGCACACCGTATCCATTACCAACCATGAAGTTGAATCCGGCAGTGAAAGATATTTTCGCATTTACGTTCGAGGATTTTACGTTGGAGAATTATCAAAGCCATCCGGCTATTAAAGCACCGGTAGCGGTTTAAAGAATGAGAAATGAAAAATGTGGAATGAGAAATGAAGAAGGGAAAGGCAGCATCTTGATGAATCGGAAGTCGATGCCTGGCTAAACCTGCTTAACCAAAAACTTCGCATATGGAAAACAATAACAAATTTGATTTGGAAGACAGGCTGGTTGATTTTGCCTGTATGTGTTTAGATGTTTGCGAACTGCTTCCTTCGACCAAGGCTGGCCAGAATTTGGAATATCAATTGTCAAAAAGCGGAACGGCCCCTGCTTTGATTTATGGTGAAGCGCAGGCCGCAGAATCACGGGCAGATTTTCTTCACAAAATGAAAATGTGTTTAAAAGAAATTAAAGAGTCACGTATAAATCTAAAAATTATTCGACGGAAACCTGTTGTGGTTGATCTGAAAGTTGAAACAGCTTTTAACGAGAGCAACGAGCTGATGGCTATTTTTCTGAAGAGTATTGAAACAGCCCAGAAAAATGACGAACGCCGAAAGAAGCAGTAAGTTTGGTGTTTCTCATTTCTAATTTTTCATTCTTTATTTTTCATTCATGTTGATTTCTCTAATCGTCGCAGCATCATCCAACAACGCCATCGGTCGTAACAACGAACTCTTGTGGCACTTGCCAACAGATCTAAAATTTTTCAAGAATACAACCTGGGCATTGCCGGTGATCATGGGGCGAAAAACCTTTGATTCAGTGGGCGGGAAACCATTGGTTGGCAGAACCAATATTATTATCTCACGACAGGCAGACTTGACCTCACAACACGATAATGTGTGGTTTGCTGCTTCACTTGATGATGCAATTGAACAGGCAAAAAAATTGGAAACGAAAGAGATCATGATTGCCGGTGGGGCACAGATCTACGAACAGGCGTTGCCCATTGCCAATCGTATTTATTTAACGAGGGTGCATGTACACCTGGAAGCCGATGCGTTCTTTCCTTCGTTTGATGTGAACGAATGGAATCTCAGCCGCACTACCGATTTTGAAGCAGATGAAAAACATGCTTACTCATTTTCGATTCAGCAGTGGGACCGGAACGAAAATGAAAAATGAAGAATGAAAAATTTATAATGAAGAAGTAGGCCGTATTCACTTTTTAATTTCTCATTTTTAATTATTAATTTTTCATTTTCTACATGTATTCATCTTTCCGGCTTGGTTTAAAATATCTCAATTATTTTTTCACGGCTGCCAATGGCAAGGGGCACGGCATTCATTCGCCGTTTGTATTTGACCTGGTTGTAAAAGTGCTGAATGATCGAACAAGCTATGCTGCCTGCAAAGAAATAGAAGTACAGCGGAGTGTATTGTTGGGTAACGAAAGCATTATAACAGTGGAAGACTTTGGAGCAGGTTCGGTAAAAGGATTAACAAAGCAACGGGTGGTACAGCAGATTGCTGCTTCATCACTCAAGCCTAAAAAATATGCCCAGCTGTTGTACAGGTTGGTCAACTATTTTCAATCCAAACAAATACTGGAGTTAGGAACATCATTGGGAATAACTACTGCTTACCTGGCAAAGGCAAACACTGCAGCATCTGTTACCAGCATGGAAGGTTCAACAGCTATTGCAGCAATCGCCCAACAACAGTTTGCTGCATTGCAACTGAACAATATTCATGTTGTTACCGGTAATTTTGATGACACATTGCCGCCGCTGATCGATCATTCTCCTGCTCCATTTGATTTCATTTTTATTGACGGCAACCACCGCAAAGAACCAACGCTCCGTTATTTTGATCAGTTGCTTGCCAAATCAACCAACGATACCGTTTTTGTATTTGATGATATTCACTGGAGTAAGGAAATGGAAGAAGCATGGGAGCAGTTAAAACAACATCCATCGGTTACGCTTACCATTGATCTGTTTTTTATCGGTCTCGTTTTTTTACGCAAGGAACAAAAAGAGAAAGAACATTTTGTGATAAGATTTTAAAATGCAATATAGAAAGAACTATATCCTGCTTCCTTTTGTTGTAATTACAATTTCTGTTTTATTCCAGTTGTGTCTGGTAGGACAAAGTGTTGCGTCGCTTTTAAATTTGCACGAAAAGTATAGCAATCAATATCCTGTTGCATGGAGCCTTGTATTTACATTAAAAGTTAAATGTTATTTAGTTTTTACATTCCTTGCTCTCATAAGTCTCTTGATTTATTGGTTTATAGAAATGGGCTTTTTATTACCCCTGATTTAATTGGTGAATAAAAACTGGTTTTTGGTTCATCATATTACTGATTAAGGTATGAAAGAGCGTTGATTTATCGTTGAGATTTTTACGGAAGAAATATTCATTGAGGTACTCCTGCAAGTGAAACACATGATGATAGATTCCTCTGATGGCAGCTTTAAGCATCATAATTTCACGATGCAATAATTTAAAATTCTGTTCCGGTCTGCTCTTTTGCTGGATCATGTTTGGGTAGTATTTTTTGATAGGATTGTAGGCTCTCCATTTATCTACACGTACCTGTGCTTTTGCAGAGACGTGTTGTTCAAAAAATGGTTTCACTTCTTTGGTACTTGCGTTTTTGATTTGACGGGCAAAAGCCCTCACTATTTTTGTTTTCAACATCTGCACCCCAATAACAAACTCCTTCTTCTTGCCTTTACTCCGCCCTCGTTTACCGGGTTCTTTACCGCCTATACTGGATTCATCTACATCCACTTTTTCCGATAGTTTAAAATCCCCTTGCTGCATGGCTTTCATTATTTTCCGTTTAAAACAATAACAGGTCTTGGCCCGTATGCCCGTGCGGCGGTGTAACTCCAGGCTGCTTACTCCCTTTTTATCTGTACTTACCAAAAACACCATCAGGAAGGCTTTGCTCAAATCAAATTTTAAATGATGAAACAAGGTGCCTGCGGTTACAGAATGCTTGTGCTTACAGCGGTTGCATTTAAGCTCCCCAAACTTTGTTGTGTTGCAAAAGCCTTTGTGGCAACAACGAACACAAACAAAACCACCACTCCATTTTAAATCAAACAAATACTTGCTGCACTTTTCCTTGCTGCTGAACTGAACCATGAACTCCGATAAATTGTAACCCGTGAACATAATCATTGATTTTATTGCACAAAGATTACTGCCTCACTTTGCAGCCTATTTGCGGCTCAACTATTTAGTCGGGGTAGGTTTAAGCCCATTTCTATTGGTTTATTAGATGGAAATATATCCCTCCTATACTAAGCAAATTTCATATTTGGTTGGTTTTTTCAGGACTGGTGATTGTCCCTGTTTGTGATATTGTTCTTTCGTTTTTAGTTGAAAGTAAATTCGCTGCTCATTCAATTCAAATTGGTAATATTTTTATTTACGATTATCCGACAATGGTTGCATTGTTGATTCTTCTTGCAGCAAATATTTTTTTTATTCTTACAGTCATTAAAAGTTCAACTCTGTTAGGAAAGGTTAGCCTGAAAAAAGAATCAACTGGTCTGCTAGACGAATTTTCAAATCATGCAGAAAGCTGACGAACGGCAGTTGTAAGGCTTTACAAAATCAACAGTGCATGATACTACCCTGTTTAAAAAATCAATATCTTCATGCCCTCGCAACTTAAACCTTCTTAAAAATCCTGTTTGTATATGGTTATTGGTGTTTTAAAAGAACCTGCACATGAAACAAGAGTATCGTTGATTGCCGAATCGGTTGCAGCCTTCACAAAAAAGGGAATTACGGTGCTTGTAGAGAGCAACGCCGGTGAACATTCGTACTGCAGCAATGAAGCCTATGCAGCAGCTGGCGCACAAATAAAAACAAGAGCAGAAGTGCTGCAGTCGGCCGATATCGTTCTCGGTATTCATGCACCTGCTCCTGATGAAGCAGCTTCACTTTCTTCGAAAATTTTGATTGGTGTGTACCAGCCGTTGAGCAATGTGGATACAATG
>CAYMSG010000008.1:0-24450 GCA_964392955.1 uncultured Chitinophagaceae bacterium
CAAATGGAAGCTCAACATTCTTTACGGTTTTAATGCGGCGGAATGCATCATACACATTCAACAGTACTTTTCCTTTTTCCCAAACGATCATGGCAATACGGGTACCTTTTGGATCCCACGCCAATAACGGATAGTTGGGGTTAGGTTTTTCTTCGAGATTCCGCACACCGCTTTTCCACAATACTTTTTCTGAAATAAAATTTTCGTTCAGGATTACTCTTGTTTGACCTTTTTTATATTCTACCACAGCAAACGTAAAGCTCTTGGGGTTGGGGTTTGCCTGGAAACGGAAATAATCTTTTTTGCCGATTTCTTTCGGAACGGTTAAACGGCCACTCGGTACATTTCTGCGTGCACGGATATCTTTAAAATATTTATCACGGTTGTACAGCATAAAATCTTTCAGTACATCCTTCAGTTTCTTTTTGGCAATGGTATTGGTAGCCCGGTTTACATTTTTATAAATACGGCTGAGGTATAACAGGTAGGTTACATTTTCTTTACGGTAACGTTCTTCAATATAATACCAGAATGCATGACCAGCCAGTCGTGGTTGCTCGTATGCAAAATGATAGAAGTTTTTGTACTCGGCACCAATCATGGCACTTTTCAATTCATTGTCCAATTTGGTACTCCAGTTTTCAGCAGCATAGGAAATATAACCATCGGTCATCCATTTTGGCAAATCAAGCAAGGCCTGGTTTTGTGCAAACTCACCCAGATCATCACCAAACAATAACGATTCGACCAGTACTTTAGCGATACCTTCTCTGATCTGGCGGCGCAGATCGTTATGATCGCCGTTATAATACACAACCATTTTATTGTTCACCAATTTGGTAAGGCCACCTGCATTGGGAATATCTAACCCAATACCAATATTTGATTGCTTGTAATCATTAAAGTTGTTGTACAGTACAATGTTGAGGCGGCGTTGAATGCCGAATTCAATAAACTCTTCCAGCGAGGGTAATTCTTCTTCAGCTACCTGTGTGGTAAATTTGGCAAGTTCTAAGCCATTGAGCGTATAATGCACGTTGAAATTAGGACTCTGGTAAAAGCTCCATTTGAATTTGGTATGTTGCACCCGGTTTTTGCCAAACTCCACCATATTGATTTGAGCAGATGATTGGCTGCCGAGTAAAAGAAAAAGTATAGTTACCGTTGCTGTCAGCCTTGAAAAACCATTCACTTGAATTCGCATATTTTCATTTGTTATTAATAATAATATTCTTTGGTCAAATGTTATTCGCCACTGAAAAATGATTTATTTGCAGGTTCTGGAAAATGAATATTTTTCGTGGCTCATTTCGTGTTATATCTTTTTGAGAATTTGGTTCGTAAAAACCAGCATTTAAAAGTACAAAAATCAATCCATGTTCACTGTTAAAGCTTTTACATTCAGCCCTGTTCAGGAAAACACATATGTACTCTATAACGACAAGGGCAATGCGTTCATTATAGACCCCGGCTGTTATTTTGAAGAAGAACGGGATACACTGGCACAATTTCTTCAACAAAACAAGTTGCAGCCGGTAAAATTGCTGAACACCCATTGTCATCTCGATCATGTTTTTGGCAATAAATGGGTTTACGAAACCTACGGGTTAGAACTCCATCTTCACCCCAATGAACAGCAGGTGCTGGCGTATGCCCCCACCAGCGGATTGATGTGGAATCTCCCATTTGACAACTACAACGGTCCGTTTCATTTTTTGAATGAGGGCGATGAATTGCTGCTGGACGATGATCAACTCAAGGTATTGTTTGCCCCGGGCCATGCTCCCGGTCATGTTTGTTTTTATTGCGAAAAGCAGGGATTTGTGATTGGAGGAGACGTGTTGTTTCGTGAAAGTATTGGCCGTACCGATTTACCCGGTGGCAACCACGAAACCTTACTCAACAGCATCCGCACACAACTTTTTACATTGCCGGATGAAACGGTTGTGTACAGCGGTCATGGGCCCACGACCACTATTGGTTATGAAAAGAAACACAATCCTTTTTTATGAAGCGGAGATGAATTTCCCGACGTACGGGAGTTTTTGTAATTCTTTGCGTTCGATCCGTAAAATGAACAACCCAAACGCAACGATCAACGCAAGGCCAAGCCCATGACTGAACCATATTGATTCAACGAAATAAATGCCCAGCCGGTGTATGCCAAACAGCAGCACGCAAATCACCACATACGCCGTGAGTTTTTTCCATGCATAGGGAATCGGATAATACTTCTGTCCGAGTTTATACGATATGATCATCATAAACCCGTAACAGCAAATAGTGGCAATGGCGCAAGCCATGTAACCCAAATAAGGTATCAGCATGAAATTGATCAAAATTGTAATGGCAGCTCCTCCCAATGTGATCCATGCACCTACCAGGTTTTGATTGGTTAGTTTATACCACACCGACAGGTTGTAATAAACGCCGAGAAATAATTTTGCCAGCATCAGAATCGGTACAACCTTCAATCCCGTCCAGTATTCCGGATGGGCACTTCCCATAAAATATTTCCAGATATCGAGAAACAATACAACACCGAGAAAACAAAAACAGCAGGCGATCACAAAAAACTTCATTACACGTGCATAAGTGCGTTGTGCATTTTCCTGTGTTGATTGTTTAAAGAAAAACGGTTCGGCACCTAATCGAAATGCTTGGATGAATAAAACAATCAGTACTGCGAGTTTATAGTTAGCGCCATAAATACCGCTTTGCGAATAGGCTTCTTCGGTAGTGCCCGGTATCAGTTTCAACAACATGAACCGATCAATGAGTTCGTTCACCATGCCGCCCAATCCTACAATGATCAGCGGCCAACTGTAATTCATCAATTCTTTCCAGAATTGTTTATCGATGGTAAAGCGAAAGCGAAATAATTCTTTTGAAAGTAACAGTAACGTAACAGCGCTGGCAGCGAGGTTGGCCAATATCACATAACCCAATCCGATCTTTGGACTGTACAATACAGAGAAGAGGGTGCCTTTTTCTGCATTTTTACAAAGCACCAGGAAAAACAACACCAGCCCGATATTGATGAGTATGTTCAATACTTTGATGGATGCAAATTTGCGTGGTCGTCCTTCAAAACGAAGTTTGGAAAAGGGAAGTACAGCTAATGTATCCAGCGCAACGATCATCATCACCCATTGTACATATTCCGGGTTTTTTGGAATTTCAAGAAAAACAGCAATGGTATTGCTGAAAAATAAAAACAAAACGGTGAGTAATGTTGTGGTAATGAACAGGGAGCTTAAGGCCGTATTGTACACTTTGCTCTCCGGTTCTTTGGATGCAAAACGGAAATACGCCGTTTCAAGTCCGTAGGTATAAAGAATATTGAGAAATGCAGCAATGGCAAACAAGGTGCTGATCTTACCATAATCGGCTGATGCAAAAATGGTAGCCAATACAGGCGTGAGCAGGTAATTCAGAAATCGTCCGAAAATGCTGCTGAATCCATACCAAATTGTCTGCCCGGCTAATTTTTTAACGCTGCTCAAGAAAACGAAATTAAGGTTCTTCAAAAATAAGTAAACATATTTCCAATTGAATGCAACACATTACAGTTGTTTTTTATCTTAGTAGCATAAAATTAAATGGCATGAAAAAACAAATCTACTCAGTCGTTGCGTTTTTACTGGTTACGTTCGTTGCAAATGCACAGGCTTTTGGTGAAATGGACTGGCAAAAGAAAAAATTTCCTGCCATGATTACCGAAGTGCCTTACCCTGCTTCTGTAACTGAGGATGCTATCCGGCAAAAATTCAGCCAAATGGGTTACAGCGCCAAAGAATCGAAAGGTGTGTACACTTACAAGGGCATACGCATTCCCGAAATCAGTGATGAAACATTTGATGTGCTGCTGAAAGTAGAACGGAAAAGCAGAAAAGAAAAAGATGAAAGCAACGTGTATTTTGTACTGTCGAGAGGAAATGAAAATTATGTAAAAGGTACCGAAGACGTTGCCTTCATCACAAAGATCAGGCAGTACTGTCTCAACTTTATCCCTTTGGCAGAAGCACAGGCGTTGGAAGTGGAAATCAAGGGGCAGGAAGATAAAGTAAAGTCAACTGAGAAGAAATTGAAAGACTACGAAGATGAAAGCAGCAGCCTGGAAAAGCGGTTGAAAAAATTGCAGGATGATATTGAGGAGAACAAAAAGAATATCGAAAAGCAAAAAGCGGAAGTAGAGAACCAGAAAAAAGCACTGGATGTGCTTCGAGCAAAACGGAAAATCTAAAAATTGAATCCCTCGTTACAAACGGGGGATTTTTACTGCGGAGCGTTAAAGCCGGTGTTGCTGGTAAATTTATTGTCGGTTAATGTTCGCAGAAAAGCAACCAATGCGGTTCGCTCTGCAGTAGAAAGCGAAATGCCATTGGTCAGCAACGGATCGAGGGTTGCACTTTGCACAATACCTGATTGATAGTGATCGAAGATCTGCTCAAACCCGATAAACCTTCCATCATGAATGAACGGGTAGCTCTTAAATAAATTCCGTAACGATGGCACACGAAATTTTAATGAATCAGCTTTGTTTCCCGTAACATTCATTCTGCCTTTGTCATCAAAGCCATTTAATGGTAAGCCATTGTTACGATAGGAGAGATCTGTAAACAAAGGTTCAGCATGGCAACTGTTACATTTGTTTTGGAAAATGGTATAACCGGTTTGCTCACTCGCCGTAAATGTTGCCAGGTTTTGTTTTACAGAATCATATTTGGTAGCTGTGCTCACCAACGCTCCTACAAATTGCGTAAGTGCGTTGAAGATGCGTTGCTGATCAATATCGTTCGATCCGTACACTGTTTTGAATTGTTGCCGGTAACGGCTGTCGGCTTTCAGTTTAGTGATGACGTTACTAACGGTTTCGCCAAGCTCAATCGGGCTGGTGATATGTGCTGCATACACCGCTTCCATCGAATTGTACTTTCCATCCCAGCCAAATGAAGTTTGCCATGCAAGATTGAACAGGCTCATCGCATTGCGGATACCGTGTGCGCCATCTACTCCATGGCTCAAATCATGATCATAGGTGCCAAACGCAGCCCGTTGTTCATGACAGGAGCCGCAGGAAATACTTCCATCTTTTGAAAAGCGGGCATCATAAAACAACCGCCGACCTAACTCAAATCCTTCTTTGGTAATGGGATTGCGTTGGTAATAATCCGTTGCCGGAAAATGAGCAGGAATCTGAACAGAGTAAGCCGTTAATTCAAGTTTGTTTTTACGACAACCCTCCATCATCCACAAGCAAAGTGTTATGGAAACAACGATCAGTAAGATGTTTCTAGAAATGTGCATGTGTCAGTAATCAGATAAACGGATTTTCCGGCGGCTTTGTTTGTGTTCGCTTTGTTTTTTCTTCGATTCAATACGTTTTTCTTTTGCAGCTTTCGATGGCTTGCTGGCGATCCTTGCCTTTTTGGGCGTTAACGCAACAGCGATCAGGTGGTTGATCTTTTCAACTACTTCCTGTTTATTCGCCTGCTGGCTGCGGTGTACCTGGCTTTTCACGATCAGCGTTCCTTCTTTGTTAATGCGGTTGCTCAGTTTTTCCAGCAGCGTTGTTTTTTGCTGATCAGTTACAAGTGCAGAGGAAGCAATATGCCAATAACCCATCACCATGGTTTCAACCTTATTCACATTTTGTCCGCCTGCACCACCACTGCGTGCCGTCTGGAACTGAATTTCACTGCTTACATCTTTTATCATGCATCAAACCGAAGCGTTGTATTTTCGGGATTCGAATTTACAACCAATTGAACAAACTATGAGAGCAGTACTGCAACGAACAGCCTTTGCTTATGTTAAAGTTGATGGAACTATAACCGGTTCCATTCAAAAAGGATTGTTGGTTTTGATAGGGATTGAAGATGCCGATACTGTGGAAGATATTGAGTGGCTCAGCAGTAAAATTGTAAACCTGCGCATTTTTGATGATGAAAACGGAGTGATGAACCTGAGTGTGAAAGATGTAGCAGGCGATCTTTTATTGGTGAGCCAGTTTACATTACATGCCTCCACCAAAAAAGGGAATCGACCTTCGTACATCAAAGCCAGTAAGCCCGATGTTGCTGTGCCGATGTATGAAACAATGATCGCTCAGTTAGAAACGGATCTTGGAAAAAAAATCCAGACCGGTGTATTTGGTGCCGATATGAAAGTGGAATTGCTGAACGATGGTCCGGTTACGATTGTGATTGATACAAAGAATAAGGAGTAATTTGATAATTGATAATGAATAATTGAAAATGCAATGAGTACAGACTTAACGATAAAACAGGCGCAGGCCGAAGTTGATGCATGGATCAAAACCGTGGGAGTTCGTTATTTTAATGAACTTACCAATCTTGGAATTTTAATGGAAGAAGTGGGAGAGCTGTCGAGGTTGATGGTGCGCAGGTATGGTGAACAATCATTTAAAGAAAGCGACAATGGCAAGGAGTTGAGTGATGAAATGGCGGATGTACTGTGGGTGCTCATTTGCCTGGCCAACCAAACCGGCGTTGACTTAACCGAAGCACTGCAGAAGAACTTTGAAAAGAAAAATATACGGGATGCCAACCGGCATCAGAACAATGAGAAGTTGAAATGAGTAATTATGCCAATTTAACACCTAAGGAGCGGATTTCAAAAGCTGCAGAATACGCTTCAATCCTTATTGAAGAAGGCAAGCTCAGGTCTCAAATAATATCTGAGCTGATGATGACATTTTCTATGTCTCAGTATGAAGCAGAACAAGCGTTTGAAAAGCTAAAGTCTGAAAATAGTGTTCATTACAAGAAATCAATGAATGCGAATATTTTCAAGACTCTTTTGTTAGTTATTGCATTGGCAGGTGCTGCAGCAATTTATTTTTTTGCAAGTTTAGAGTCATCGAAACTTTTGATAGTATTAGCTATTGTCTTTGGCGGGAGTGTAATCTTGGGATGCGTTTATATAGTAAAAGCGTTATTTGAAAGGTTTAATTTCAGACTTCCGGATATTTCTGCGTACATCCCCAGCCAGAAGAATGGCAAACTTTCATTTCTTACAAACTTTTTATTGATAACATCCTTTTTGTTGAGTATTGCTTTTTATAGTGAGATTACAGAATCAGGAACAGTGGATGAATCATCAATTTGTATAATTGACAACCTTGTACTTTCAAGCGAGGTAACTAAAGGTAGCACAGGTAGTAAAAGTAAAAGTTATTTCTTGTTATTTACGGTTGGCAAGTATCCATCGAAAGGTCGTTTTTTTGACAAGTACTACAAGTACTCTGAGCAGAGAATTTCGGTAAACGACTTTAAAAAAGGTGACACGATTGATATACAAATAAATAAAAAGGATTCGGCTGATTTTGTAAGCATTTACAGATACGATCCTGAAATTTTTGACATTGTAAATGTTCGTTTTGGTAATCATTTTTTAATTGATCATAAAAAACGAAACCGATTAGAGAAAGAGAAGAATATTTGGAATCGGAATGTTGCTTTAACCTTATTTTGTATTAGTGTGCTTGCTTTTATCATCATCCCGATTTTAAAGCGTAAGGGGTTTATTTCAAATTAATCAAAATTGGAAATTGTTCTTCCATCCGGATGTTCCTAAATACTAATCCAGCCCTTAAATCGCTTATCTTTGCCCACTTTAAATTACAGCGAACATGGCGAACGAAAAGCTTTTTGCAAATATTATCTCTCACGCAAAAGAGTATGGTTATATTTTTCAATCTTCTGAGATCTACGATGGCTTAAGTGCTGTGTATGACTATGGCCAACTGGGGGCACAGTTGAAAAAGAACATCCGTGATTTCTGGTGGAAGAGCATGACCCAGCTGCACGACAATATTGTTGGTATTGATGCCGCTATTTTCATGCACCCTACCACCTGGAAGGCCAGCGGCCACGTTGATAATTTCAGCGATCCCATGATCGATAACAAAGACAGTAAAAAGCGGTATCGTGTTGACCATTTGATTGAAGCACATGCTGAAACTCTTTCGGATGCTGAAAGTGCTGCATTGATCGCAAAGATGGAACAGCTGTTAGCGGCCGATGATTTTGCTGGCATCAAACAACTCATCGAAGAAAATAAAATCAAATGTTCGGTAAGTGGTACTGCCAACTGGACCGATGTACGTCAGTTCAACCTTATGTTCTCCACCGAGTTTGGAGCTGTAAGCAGCGATAACCCCGATGATAATATTGTGTACCTGCGCCCCGAAACAGCGCAGGGTATTTTTGTAAACTTCCTGAATGTGCAAAAAAGCGGACGGATGAAAATTCCGTTTGGTATTGCACAAACCGGTAAGGCCTTCCGCAATGAAATTGTAGCCCGTCAGTTCATTTTCCGCATGCGGGAGTTTGAGCAAATGGAAATGCAGTTTTTCGTGCGCCCAGGTACAGAGTTGGATTGGTATGCAAAGTGGAAAGAAACCCGTTTGCAATGGCATAAAGACTTGGGCTTACCTGCAGAAAAGCTCCGTTTTCATGATCACATAAAGCTGGCGCACTACGCCAACGCAGCGGTAGATATTGAGTTTGAATTTCCGTTTGGCTGGAAAGAACTGGAAGGAATTCACTCAAGAACCGACTACGATCTGCGTCGCCACCAGGAATTCAGCAAAAAGAAAATGCAGTATTTCGATAACGATCTGAATGCCGAAGGCAAACCATACGGCAACTATATTCCGTATGTAGTAGAAACTTCGGTTGGGCTTGACCGTTTATTTTTAACCGTCTTAAGTAATGCTTACCACGAAGAAGCCGTGCCAACAGCCGAAGAAGGAAAAACAGAAACAAGAACAGTATTACGGTTGCCTGTTAAAATTGCACCTATCAAACTGGCAGTGTTTCCACTTACTAAAAAGGATGGATTGCCGGAAATAGCCGAGGAGCTTGTAAAAGAATGTCGTCCGCATTTCCATTGCTTTTACGAGGAAAAAGATACCATCGGGAAGCGTTACAGGAGGCAGGATGCAATTGGAACGCCGTTTTGTGTAACGGTTGACCATCAAACAAAGGAAGACAACACAGTGACTATTAGAAACAGGGATACCCTTAATCAGGAACGAGTGCATATCTCTACCGTTAAACAATTAATTCTCAATTCTATTGTATAATTGTTCGAACTGGAGTAATTTGCGCCTTAATTACTTGCTATTATTTAATATAAAGCCAATTTTTCAAGAAAACCCGAGAATTGGCTAAAAAAAAGGAAAATGATAGACCTTACTCATAGCACCCTTGAAATCCATATTGTACTGTTTGCTGTTCTCTTTTTCTCGGTAGCCATTGTTGGTTATCTATTCGGACGCCGTAAAATTAAAATGAAAGAAAAGCGAATCCTGGAATTAGAAGATGAAATGCTTGCAGCACATAAAGAAATTTTGCATTTTGCAAAAACCAACAAACAGTTGGCTGAAACCCTTGAAAAAGCAAAAATTCCTTACCCTGTTACACGGATTGAAGATGAAGAAGATGAAAAGGTGCGGAAAATTCCTCTTGGTAAAATTGGATAATCTTTACAAAACATAAAAAATTGCCCCCGAATTATCGGGGGCAATTTTTTTATGGAGAGGCCGGCCGGCCTTTTCTATTTGCCGGCCTTCATGATTTTTTTCACAAATTGCTCTTTTCCTTTTTTGTCTTTGATCTCTACAAAGTAAATACCGTTTGAGAGATGGTTGATGTTGATTCTTGTGTCGGAGTACGAAGTTTGTTTGTTTGTTACTTCCTGGCCCATACTGTTTACGATACGGATGTTCATTTCACGGATTTGTGATTTGTTGCCCGCAAGTATTACCAAGCTGCCTGCTTCATCAGCAAATACATTCTTAATAAAAATTCCTTGTGAGGTAATGTCATCAACACTGGTTACTGTTTGTGTGAGGTTCATGTTCGTGGCATTGATCCAGAATTCTGAAAAACTCTTCACTTTGAATTCGGCATAGTAACCGTTATTAAAAGGAACGATATCTACTTTCCCAGAATCAATGAACTGGAAGGTTCCATCGGCACCATCGTTGAGCACGCCATTTTCAAACGATGGGCTTCCATTGTATTTGGTAACGGCAGCCAGGTATGCGTCTTTGAATTTTATACAAGTGCTGCAACCGGTTGCTGTAATCAATGCGTTTGCTTCCTGCTCAGTAAAATAAAAACGAACCATCACGCTATCTGTCGGAGCATTGGCAGAGCGAATGACCAGGTTGCGATCGAGGTAGTATTGATCATTCATAATTCGCACGGCACCTGTATTGATATAGGCACTTACATCGGTACTGCCGAGATTTTGCCCCATTGGATGAATCGATGCAATACGATTTCCTCCGCTGTTAAAATGCACCCAGTTATTACCACTTACTGTTTGGTTAACGTTGAGTACATCGGCACCCGTATAAATGGTGGCCTTTTCAAAAATGTGAATGTCATCAATTCCAACTCCTTCACCTTGGGTTAATTCATCGCTAGATATTAGAAAACGGAAACGCACATTGGTTGCGTTTGGCACTTCGGTACTCGACACATGCCAGCGTTGAATATTTTTTCTCCAGGATTGGTTGGCCGATGAATCAAACCAATTGGTTCCGTTTGTTGCCATGAGCCGTTGCCATGTATTTCCATTGTCTGTGCTGTATTCCAATGTGTGAAAATCACAGTTACAATTATCTTCCTGTTGTGATATATGACTGAAACTTAGCACTGGTTGTGTTAACGAACTTAAATTAAAGCAGGGTGAATAGAGATATGAATTTTCGTTTTGCTTGTAGATACTGTTGAGTGTGGTAAACCAGCCTTTGCCTTCACTGGCCGAACGATTCATTACCGATTTTACCGGCGTGCCCCAACGCCAGCTGCTGTAACTTACTGTATCGGTAAACCAGTTTCCATTGCTTGTATTAAATCGTTCGAGATAGGGGAATGCATTAATGACCGGACTGCTGTACACATAACGGTTGTTAATGCTGTCATTCACTGGATAATCATCACCTGGCAATTGAACCCACGCATCAATTTCATATGCTTTAAACACAGACAGGTCAGCTTGTGTTGGAAACGTAAAGTCAAACTCAGCATTGCCTGCCAGTGATGGAACGGTGCCTGCAACGGCGGTTCCGTTATTGATGCGGTAATACACCGGTACATTAGTGAATGTTGTTGCTGTTGTATTTTTTATCCGGATCGTAATGTTGGCGTTACCGGGTGAGCAATTAAATGTATCAGGTGCTACCAGTTGTGTAAGCAGTACATCATTGTTGGTTTGAAGAACACGGATATCATCAAACGTAAAACCATCATCCATGTCGTACCCATCAATATTATAGGTAGCATTGTTGGCAGACGTAGTACTTTGCTGATCGAACCGCACCTGGAAACTTGAACCTAAGGGTTGTCCCAATTCATTGATGTTAATGCTCACCTGTTTTGTTTCGCCTGCATTTCCCTGGTTGTTGGTAAGGTCGTATACCTGCACCCACGGTTGCGTATCAGATCCTCTCATCCACACACCTGTTCCGGGCTGTTTTAACTGACCGTGATTTTTAAATTTAAAATCAAATCGTAATCCCTGAGCAGCTGTATAGCTGCTGAGGTTGATCGTTGCAGTAAGGCTGTTATTGGCAAGTACACCGTTATAATTGATCGCATCTAACGTAATCGCTTTGCTTCCGGAAACGGCAACACCAGAATTTACAAAAGTGCGTAACCTGCCGTTTGTTGTATTCACATAATCAAACCGATCAGCATTGCTCAGCGAAAAGAAATTGGTTTTGTATTCATCGCTTCCTGTTGCTTCAAACGTTTCAGCAAAGGGTAATATCACTGCGGGGTTTGCAACATGTTTGATTGTGTAAGTAAGCTCGTCGTTAGCTGTTTGTGTATCGCCGGGTTGCTTTACAAAAACACGGATGTTATAGTTGCCGGCTGTTGCTAAATCAGCTGTTGCTGCAAACGTATAATTCACCGTTCCCCCTGCGGGAACAGGAACGGCTGATGATTCTGTAACAATTGCTCCTCCATTTATTTGGTACGAAATATCATAGCTTCCACTTGTTGCAACATCGTCTAAATTTTTAATTCGTACGGTAATTGCATTACTGGCTGTTAAAGCTGAACTGGTATGAAGTCGTCCATGAACGGATGTAAGTAATGAATCAATTTTCAGATCATTGTTAAACTCTGCTGCCGAACAGGGAGTTGCCAGTGTTGGCGTTACACTTCTGGCAACAGCACGCATACCAAGTGAATCGGTTAATCTTGCTCGTACAGTAAACCAGTAGTTTTGTGTTTTATCCAAGCCGCTTACACGATGCGTTAATAAACCGGTTGTATCAATTGATACAAACTCATTGTTGATTAATTGCAGTACTTCGTAATCGGTTGCGCTGGGAACAGCAGGCCAGCTAAGATTTACGTAACCTTCGCAGGGAACGGTGGCAGTAACAACCGGCTGCGCAAGGATAGTAAAGTTTCCGGGTGAAGTGGCAGAAGCACCACCTCCGTTTCTCGTAACACGAACTTTGCCTTTGTTGGTGGGGTTATTAGGTATGCCTATCCATCTGAAACGGTGTTGATTTGCTGCAAGGTTGTTATTGATCAAAATCCAGTTGGCACCATCATCAACGGAATATTCGAGGGTAAAAGTATTGGTACTGTTATCGGTAGCATTCCATTTAATGATCTCTTCCTGACCCGGTGAAAAACGTTCACCACCATAAGGATGCTCCAGTATGATTTCGTTCATTAAATATTCATAAGTAACAAAGTATTCCTGTGGTCCGTTTGGAACATTAAATCCACTCAGGGTGATGGTAACACTTGTACCCGGATTATCAATTGTAACCTGTTCAATATTGTTGATGCGATCAACACCTCTGATCGCAGGCAGATTTACAGAACCAGGGGCAGGATTCAGTATCCAGGGCTCGTAGGTAGTTGCGCCATCTGTTACAGTTAGATCTAAATCATTTACCAATGCAGTTGCAGCTAAAGGTGACCCTTCTTTATCGTGCCAATACAACATCACTTTTAATTGTCGTGCACCTGCCGGAACGGAAATGATTTGTGATGCCGTTCCCGAAGTAGAAAGTACTCCTGTGAAATAACGGTTGTTTTCAATTGCTTCAACTGCTTTGCGGGGATTTATCAAACCAAAACCATAACTGTAATCCGGGCCTGCGTTTCCTCTGTCTTCACTGCTGTTACAGATAATTGCTTTTAGTAGTGCCGATTTTGGAAGCGCATTTGCATGAAGTTGTTTATATTTCTCTGTTAAAAGCGACCAAACACCGGTAACAAAAGGAGCTGAAAAGCTGGTGCCGTAAGCATCATGATAGGTATTGGAGCCACTGGTTGTAAATACTGCTACGCCATTTGCAGCAACCTCTGGTTTTATTCGGCCGTCTTGTACCGGTCCTCTGCTGGAAGTAACGGTTGGTGCATCTGTTGCTCCATTGTAATCAGCAACATCCAACACATTTTTCCCAACCTGGTAACCGCTTTTAATGGTTCCAAATGCAAGCGGAAAAGGAGTGCAGGTACGTTGTCCATCGTTACCTGCTGCAAAAATGTGCTGCAAAAAAGGATTTGTATGGATTTGTTGATCTGCATATACACTTAATTCATTGTAAACTGAATTTCCCGGACATCCTGTGAGGCCGTTAAAATAGGAGTTATTGGTAACGGTCATTCCGTAATCAGTAAAATACGTTGCCGATTTTGTAAGCACATAGTCAAAATAATCAACGATGAGCAAACTGTTTGGCGCAACACCTTTGAAGCGTTCTTCAATAATTCCATCGCCACCAACAATGCCCGTAACTAAACGGCCATGATTATTTGAGATGAAGGATGGGTTTCGGTTGATTAATTTACCCGTATTATCCAGATGAACAGGATTCGAATCATCTCCTACACCAACAATGATTCCATTGCCCGTTAAATTTCTTCCTGCTACTTCTGAACTGGTAAGATTTGTTAAGCCAAATAACCCTCTTTCACGCTGATTTAGTGGAGTGGTTTGTAAGAATGAAAGATTCAAATACGCTACAAACGGCAACTCGCTTATAGAATTGATATTTTTTGACGCAACACTTACCTGTGCCAATCCTTGGTTCAGATAATCCGATTTAGTTAGTGAAACTCCGTAGGAAGCAAGAGTTGACTTTACTTCATTCCATAGTACGCCTGGGTGTAACTGAAGATTAACTGTTACAATGCTTTCCGGTTTTTCAATGGACTGTTGCGTTTGTAATTCCCGTCCCAGTTTGGCTGTGCCCGGCAAATGCATCATGGCTCTTACACCTGACTGATAAAGTTGTGAAAAAGATGGAATCGTTTTCATCCGCACCTGGTAACTGTTATCGGGTAAGTAACTGAGCAACTCAATACCCATTGATCGCAACAGCTGTTGTTGAACTGCAGTAATTGGTTTCTCAAACGACAGCAATGTATAACTCCACTGACCGGCTTTTCCCTTTTTTAATTCTGCTGAAATTGTTTCGGCATTCATGTTGTTTTTGATCAACAGGTCGCCACTTTTTAAATGTAAAGTAGTAACGGTTTTTTGTGCTGCAACAAACTGCACAAGCAGTAATAATAAACTAAACAGAAATGATTTGATCATAACAGAATTTCGGTCGATAGAATGGGAAGCTGTAGTATAACAACTACGATGTAGCTGATCAGATGGTTGACAGTGCTTCATGGACTTGGTTTTAACAGATTTGGATTGATTTCAAAAATAGGCTTTCTTTCCCGAAAATGAAAGCTTTGCTGTGTTTTCGTTTCATTTTAGCCAACTCTCAAAATTGCTGTTTCCTGTTGTATATTTGCGCCCTGTGAATTTTGAGTTGTTGCAGAAAAAATTTAATGATGATCCCCGCCTTTTTCGACTGGCGGACAGGCTTTCTTTTTCCCAAACGCAACGGATTTATCTAAAAAACCTGTTGGGAAGTTCATCTCAGTTCGTGGCAGCTTCGGTTTTTAACCACTCTTCGCTGGAGCAGTTTAACCATGTGTTTATCGTTAATGATGCAGAAGAGGCTGCCTACTTCCACAATTCACTGGAAAGTATCACCAAAGAACTTAATCTCTTTTATTTTCCTTCGTCGTTCAAACATCCCAAGAATTTTCGTTTGCTCAACTCATCGCATGTAATGTTGCGTACCGAAGCGTTGACGAAATTTTCCATGCCTACCGGACAACGTGTGGGAGCAATGGTTACTTACCCCGATGCTTTGTTTGAAAAAGTAGTGTTGCCGAAAAAATTACAAGGCAATATGCTCCTCATCAAAGCCAACGACACATTGGACGTTGATAACATGATGGGCTTTTTGGTTGATTTGGGTTTTGAACGCACCGATTTTGTGTATCAGCCCGGGCAGTTTGCAGTACGTGGCGGTATCCTCGATATTTATTCTTTCGGCAATGAAAAGCCGTATCGTTTGGAATTGTTCGGGAACGATGTAGACAGCATCCGCATCTTCGATCCGGAAACGCAACTGAGTGAACGAAGATTGGCACAGGTGAGCATTATCCCCAACGTAGAAACGCAATTTGAAAGTGGAGAGAAGGTTTCGTTGTTTGAATTCTTACCCGAGAATACCATTGTATGGGTGAAGGATTTTGATATAATGAAGGAACGATTGCTCACCATGGAAGAAGACATGGAGCAGTTCTTGAAATTGCCGGTATCCAAACAGGAGCGTGATGATGATGAGCGGTTGGAAAAAATCGATTTGAACGAACAGGATTTTATTACTGCAGCAATTGTTGAAGAGCAAATAAAGCAACATCATACCATTGAATTTGGTTACGAGCCACACTTATTAAATACGGTTGAAGAGAAGAACAGGTTTGAAATCGAATATCACACTAAACATCAACCTGCATTTAATCGGCAGTTTGAATTACTCATCAGTGATTTGAAGAATTGGAATGCAAAACAATTTGAAGTATTCATCTTCGCCGAAAACCCAAAGCAGCTTGAACGACTGCACAGCATCTTTGCTGACTTGAAAGCTGAGATTCCGTTTACGCCAATAGCACTAGCGATACATGAAGGTTTTATCGATGAAGACCTGAAAGTGGTTTGTTATACCGATCATGAAATTTTTCAGCGTTATCATAAATACAAAGTCAAGCAGGCCTATAATAAAAGTAAGGCATTAACCATTCGTGCATTAAAAGAATTGCAGCCAGGCGATTATGTTACGCATATCGATCATGGTGTAGGCACCTACAGTGGTCTGCAGAAAATAGAAGTGAATGGTGTAATGCAGGAAGCGGTGCGTTTAATCTATAAAGACAGCGACATTTTGTATGTGAACATCAACTCACTGCACAAAATTTCGAAGTATACCGGCAAGGAAGGAAGCGTGCCGAAGATCAATAAACTCGGCAGCGATGCATGGCAGCGGTTGAAAGAAAAAACCAAAACGAAAGTAAAAGAAATTGCTTTCGATTTAATTCAACTGTATGCACAACGGAAAGCACAACAAGGTTTTCAGCATTCGCCCGATAGTTATCTGCAAACCGAACTGGAAGCTTCGTTTATGTACGAAGACACACCCGACCAAAGTAAAGCAACAGCTGATGTAAAAAAAGATATGGAGGCATCATCGCCCATGGATCGTTTGGTGTGTGGTGATGTAGGCTTTGGTAAAACCGAGATTGCTGTACGGGCAGCATTTAAAACGGTGTGCGATGGAAAGCAGGCAGCCGTAATGGTACCTACAACCATCCTTGCTTACCAGCATTACAAGACATTTAAAGATCGTTTAAAGGATTTTCCTGTTACGGTTGATTATGTGAATCGATTCAAATCAACAAAGGAGAAAAAAGAAACCTACCAGAAACTGGCAGAAGGGAAGGTTGATATTATTGTTGGTACACATGCATTGCTGGCGAAAGATGTAAAGTTTAAAGATCTTGGTTTACTGGTGGTAGATGAAGAACAGAAGTTTGGGGTAGGGCATAAAGAAAAGATCAAGACACTCAAAACAAATGTGGATTCGCTTACGCTAACGGCAACCCCTATTCCACGTACGTTGCAGTTCAGTTTGATGGGTGCAAGAGATCTGAGTATCATGAATACGCCGCCGCCAAATCGGCAGCCGATACAAACAGAAGTACAGGTATTCCAGGAAGATTTTATTCGTGATGCCATTTACTTTGAAACAGAACGTGGTGGACAGGTTTTCTTTATTCATAACCGCATTGCAGGTTTGGCGGAAATGGCTGCCATCATTCAACGTTTGTGTCCCGACCTGAGCATTGGTTTTGCACATGGACAAATGGAAGGTCATGAGCTGGAAGAACGCATCTTCGACTTCATCGATAAAAAATACGATGTACTTGTTTGTACAAACATTGTAGAAAGTGGTGTGGACATTCCCAATGTAAACACCATTATGATCAACAATGCACACCAGTTTGGCTTAAGTGATCTGCACCAGTTACGTGGACGAGTTGGCCGAAGTAACAAAAAAGCATTCTGTTATTTGCTGGCGCCGCCCATGAGTACATTGCCGAACGATAGCCGCAAACGTTTACAAACACTCGAACAACACAGCGAACTCGGCAGCGGTTTCCAGATTGCCATGCGTGATTTGGATATTCGTGGCGCAGGTAATATGCTGGGTGGTGAGCAAAGTGGTTTCATGGCCGAGATCGGTTTTGAAATGTACCAGAAAGTATTGGATGAAGCCATTCGTGAATTGAAACGCACCAAGTTCCGTGAGCTGTTTAAAGAAGAAATTCAGCAACAGGAAAACTATGTAAAAGATTGTGTGATCGATACCGACCTGGAAATTCTTATTCCGGATGCGTATGTTGAAAGCATTGGCGAACGTTTGAGTTTGTACACCCGCCTTGATAATTGTGAAACAGAAGAAGATCTTGTTGCTTTCCATACCGAACTCATTGATCGTTTTGGTCCAATTCCTTCGCAGGTGGAAGATTTATTTACCACTGTGCGTTGCCGCAAGTTAGCGGTTGAACTGGGCTTTGAGAAAATGACGTTGAAAGAACAAACCCTGCGTTGTTACTTTATCAACAATCCTGATTCGCCTTATTTTGAATCGCCGGTATTCCAGGGCATCATGCAGTTTGTGCAAACTTCCCTCAACAAAGCACAACTAAAACAAACAGGCAAACTCTTCCTATTGGTAGTGCGGGATATGGATGGTATGGAAGCCTTGCTCCGTCTCCTAACACGTATGCATGCAGCTGTGGTAGAAAAACCGGTTGCTGCCTAGAAATACATTGTCTGTAATCCTGCTGATTCCTGGTTTCAAGTTGCCGGTATGCAATTAAAACAGTATTTTTAAATGCATTTAAAGTTGCTGTTCTTCTGCTTTAACCGATCATTTTAAACTATTAAACCTTCATTCATGGAACAAAACTTTGCAAATTCAAGTGAGATCAGGTACGCACAGGTAAGCAGCGATGAGCGTTCGATCGCTATTCTTACACATGTATTATCGATCTTCTTTTCCATCATCCCGGCATTAATTATCTACCTGGTTAAAAAAGATGAGTCACGTTATATTGGTGAACATGCAAAAGAAGTATTGAACTTTCAGATCAGTATTTTTATCTATTGTATCATCTGTATACCATTGATCTTTTTAATCATCGGCATATTTCTGTTGATCGCTATTGGGATCGGTTCACTCATCCTCTATATAATTGCTGCGGTAAAAGCGGCGGATGATGTGCTGTACCGGTATCCGTTTACCATCCGTTTTATCAAGTAGTTTTACTTTTTTTAAGTTAATTCATTGATAAAGGCTTTCGTTTCTGAAAGCCTTTATTATTTTTGGTATTCCAATTGTTCCAAATTCTATGACACATTGTATTCTTCAATAAAAACCGAAACGCTATGAAGCAATTTCTACTCCTTATTTCTTTTTCTTTACTGATTGCATCCTGTGCCAGAAAACGAATGATGGAACGTGTACAGCAGTACAATATCCGCACCATCGCCATTCTGCCTGCACAACTGGAAGTAACAGGAAACATCCCTAAAAAATTAACGCCTGAGCAGGTGCAGGAAATGATCAATCGAAATACAACGTTTCTTAACCGGGCTTTGTACATCGACCTCGTGCAGTTTGTTGATACCCGCCTGCGCCGGTATTCACAGGTACAGTTCCAAAGTACAGAGCGTACAAAAAAGTTACTGGAAGAAAAAGGTATCACCGATTCGGCCTCCTGGCAAATGGATCCTGCAGAGCTTTCGAAAATACTGGGTGTGGATGCAGTGGTATCAACCAAGGTTACGCAAAACCATATCCTGAGCGATGAAGTGGCGTTGGGTATTGATGTTGTGGGAGGAATCCTGAACCGTACAGTACCACGTATTAGCGTGCCAACTGGTATGGCCCGTACCAGCGATATGTTTGTAAGCAGCGCATTAGTGAAAGAGGGGTATACGGTGTGGAGCACCCGCTTTACCAATCAAACCGATTGGAACTATCCGTTTCAACAATCCATTCAAAGTGTAACAAGAGCAATAGCCAGAAGATTTCCGCTGTAATCTTTTTCGTAACACATAGTGGTATAAAAAAGTCGCCCTGCTTTCAAAACAGGGCGACTTTTTTATGGATAGAATCAAATCAAATTAATCCCAACCTTTCTTGGCTGTACCGGCAGCAATAGCAGCCAGTGCTTTTGCTTCACCTAACAAGGCTGTGAGCTTGTTACCTTTTCCATCATCACCTTTTACAATGTATCCGCCTTTTGCTGTACGCTCAACAACTGCATTCTGGATCGGAACATTTTTTTCTTTCGTTTTTACATTATACGCTGTTAACTGCATAGTTTAATTTTTTGGGGGTTAGTTAAAAAATCCGGCCTCCGGTTCAGGCTAAAGTACAGATTTTCGCCAAAAACGGGTCAAAATGCTTTCCACAAGATATTAGTAATTGATAATCAACGAAAAAGCGGCCCGAAAGCCGCTTGTATCTTAAACTAATGAGATGCAATTCCCCCTGAAACAGCCAGTAGCTTATACGTCGATATTGGCGTATTTCGCATGCGTTTCAATAAACTCACGGCGGGGTGCTACCTCGTCACCCATCAGCATACTGAATACACGATCTGCCTCGGCTGCACTTTCAATGGTAACCATTTTCAATGCACGGGTAGCCGGGTTCATAGTAGTTTCCCAAAGCTGATCAGCGTTCATTTCACCCAAACCTTTGTATCGCTGCACGCCTACACTGTCTTCTTTACCTCCTCCGAATTGTTGCACATATGCTTTCCGTTCTTCTTCATTCCATGCATAGGCCATTTCTTTTCCTTTCTTTACCTGGTACAGGGGCGGTTGTGCAAGATAGAGATAGCCCTGTTCTACAATTGCTGTCATGTAACGGAAGAAGAACGTGAGGATCAATGTGGCGATATGGCTACCGTCCACGTCGGCATCCGTCATGATTATGATTTTATGATAACGGAGTTTACTGATGTCTAATGCCTTTGGATCCTCGGGTGTACCCATTTTTACTCCAAGAGCAGTGAACATATTACGGATCTCTTCATTGTCGTAGATCTTGTGCTCCATTGCTTTTTCTACGTTCAGAATTTTACCTCTCAACGGAAGAATGGCCTGGAAGCTACGGTCTCGGCCCTGCTTGGCAGTACCACCCGCTGAGTCACCCTCAACCAGATACAATTCACAGCGATCCGGATCACGGTCAGAGCAATCAGCCAGCTTACCGGGAAGACCACCGCCACTCAAAACGGTTTTGCGCTGTACCAGTTCACGTGCTTTTTTTGCTGCAGCACGTGCCTGTGCTGCCAGGATAATTTTTTGAACAATGTTCTTTGCTTCACGTGGGTTTTCTTCGAGATAGGCTTCGAGCGTGCGGCTTACAGAAGTTTCAACGATACCGCTTACTTCACTGTTACCGAGTTTGGTTTTTGTTTGTCCTTCAAACTGCGGTTCCGGAACCTTTACTGAAATAATCGCACTCAACCCTTCCCGGAAATCATCGCCTTCTACATCCACTTTTGCTTTTTCAAACAAACCTTCTTTTTTCCCATACGAGGTAAATACACGGGTGATGGCACGGCGGAAACCGGTTACATGTGTACCACCTTCAATGGTGTTGATGTTATTGACGTAAGAGAAAATATGTTCGCCGTACGAATCGTTGTAGATCATCGCTACTTCTACCGCTACATTACTTACAGGCTCGTGCCCATCCATGTAAATAACCTGTGGTAACAACGGACTGCGTTTGCCGTTCTTTTCAATCAACTCCACAAATTCAGTAATACCACCTTCGCTGTAGAATGTGTTCGTGTATGTAGCACCGTTATCATCCACTTCACGCAGATCGTTGAGGATAATGCGTATGCCTTTATTCAGGAATGATAATTCTCGTAAACGTGCTTCTAAAATTTCTTTTTTATAAACAGATGCAGTGAAGATGGTTGTATCGGGCCAGAAATGTACACGAGTGCCGGTGATTTCACTGGTGCCAATTTCACGAACAGGATACTGAGGAACACCAATACGATATTCCTGCTCAAAGATTTTTCCTTCCCGCTGAACGGTTACATGCAATTTGGTAGAAAGTGCGTTCACACAACTTACACCAACGCCATGCAAACCACCCGATACCTTGTAAGAACCTTTATCGAACTTACCACCGGCATGCAGTACGGTCATTACAACTTCCAAGGCAGAACGTTTTTCTTTCGTATGCATAGCGGTGGGGATACCACGACCATCGTCCTGTACACTGATGCTGTTATCTTCATGAATGTTAACTGTAATGTTTTTACAGTAACCTGCAAGGGCCTCATCAATGGAGTTGTCTACAACTTCATATACAAGATGGTGTAATCCTTTTTCGCTGATGTCGCCAATGTACATGGCGGGACGTTTACGCACCGCTTCTAAACCTTCTAATACCTGGATACTGTCTGCGCCATAACCGGCATTTTGTGCAGCGGCGCTGAGGGCTTGTTCCTGTAACTCTGTGCTCATATAATGCTTCTCAAAAATCTGATTGGGAGTGGTAAAAATATATTCGGACAAATGTACGGAAAAGGCAGCGGTTGAAGCGTTTTTTACAGCCGATTTTGCAGCAAGAAATCCACATTTTTGGCACTGAAAATGAAGGCTTTGAAAGAGGTTGCGAAAGGTTGTGCAGAAGCAAAGGAACGAGGGCGTCTTTTCGGTTCAAAAACATGACAAAACTCTGTCAATAGACCGTGATAGCGACCCCTTCCGATGGCCTATCTTTGCCGCTAATGCAGCAATTGAACGACATACTCACACTTGCCAACCGAAACCCGCTCTTAACCCATGAGCTGGACCTGGTGTATGAACAGGAAAAGCAAATTCCCGGCTCAGTGCAGTATGGCATCTATCGTTACAGGTTACTGCCACATGTTACGCCGGAAGATACGGCCATGCTGCTTTATAACTATGAAACCAGGCATACAAAAGAGCGGAATATTGAATTACGTTTCTGCATCAATGGTAATAAGTATTGTAACAGCAAAACCTGCAGCAACGGTGTTTGTAAAATGTCGTCGGTTGATTGTAAGGCAGAGCCAACCGTTGATGTGTTTCTTTTCCGGTTCAGCGCTTCTTACCTTACACCTTTTATAAAAGGCAAAACCATTACAACAAAAAGCGATCGTGTACTGGCGTTTAAAGAAAAACAGTCGTTTACCGTAACAGTAAATCTGTGTAACAAGATCAGAACTGTGCTGGACAACCTGATGCTGCATAATTACAGCAATGCGCTGGAGAATATTTATGTTAACAGTCAGTTGCAGAGTTTACTGCTGTACGGCTTAGAATGCCTTACAGATCAGAAAGCAGAAGAAAGTTTTGTGTGCCGGTTTCTTGCAACCGATACCGCACAGGAAACAATTCTGCAGGCACGGGAAATTTTATTGCAACGTATTGGAGAACCCATTACCATTAAAGAGTTGAGCCGTAAAGTGGGTACCAATGAATGTTATTTGAAGAAAGGCTTCAAAGAAATGTTTGGAACCACCATCTTTGAATTTTACCAGAACCAGCGGATGGAGCATGCGAAATATCTCTTGTATGAAAAAGGATTGAGCGTAACAGAAGTAAGCGCCATGCTCGGTTATTCCTCCATCTCTCATTTTTCCACTGCATTTAAAAAACACACAGGGTTGAAGCCTTGCGAGTTGCTCTTCAGGTAAATTTATTCTTTCGCAATCTTTCCCTTTTTCGTAATCATTCGTTATTACGTTGATCTATATTCGCAACTTCCAAACGGTACAAGCCGATTTAAATATTCCAAAACGTAAATATAAAATGCAGTACAGCAAAACAAGCTGGCAGAAAATAAGAAAGTTCTTCAATGATATTCATCTCTGGCTGGGCCTCGGCAGCGGATTAATTGTCATTGCTGTTTGTTTCAGCGGTACAGTGTATGTATTCAATACCGAATTAACGGAGAAAGCAGCCCCGCACTTATACGAGGTGCAGACTGTTGCAGGTAAAGAACGTATGGCAGTTGATTCGTTGTTAGCTAAAGTAAAACAGGAGACCGGAGGCACTGTTGCAAGTGTAACGATTCCTGCAGCATTAAACCGTACCTATCAATTCAATGTAAAACAGAAAGAAGAAAGTGAGGGAAGAGTTAGCGCTACTTATATGGTGAATCCATACACTGGTGTTATTGTAGGCAACTCCAAAGAGAAGAACAGCACCAAAGAATTTATGGGAACAATGTTCAGCCTGCATCGCTGGTTGTTGCTCGATAAAGTGAAAAACCCAATTATTAATGGGATAGAAAACCGGAAGCTCGGCAGTATGATCACAGGTTGGGCTACGATTATTTTTACGTTGGGCTGCATTACCGGTTTGATCATCTGGTTTCCACAAAAAGTAAAGTACTGGAAGCAGGGATTAAAAATAAAATGGAGTGCAGGATGGAAACGTGTGAATCATGATCTGCATAACACACTTGCATTTTATGCACTCATCTTTTTATTGCTGATGGGTTTAACGGGCCCGCAATGGAGTTTTGAATGGTATAGAACCGGTTTGCAAAAAACACTCGGCACATACAAGCCTGCAGATGCTGCAAAAGCAGGTGAACGTAAAGAAGCTGAGAGAAAGAAAGAAACTGCAGCCGATACAATAGCTTTGGTAAGTACTCAATTGTCGATTGCCGACTATGTAAAAGAAGCAGATAAAGCATTACCCTACCAAGGGAACTATGTAATTACTCTGCCTGCAGATGCTGCTGCAAAAACAATGATCACGAAAACAAAGCTGGGCTTTTTTGCGCCGGCAGCAGGCGATCGAATTACCATGGATCCAACGAGCGGTAAAATTGTGAAGCTGGATATTTTCAAGAAGAAACCTTTTAACGAACGGGTTGCAGGTTCCATTAAAGCCATTCATGTGGGTAATGTGTACGGCGGCTTTACGAAAATTCTTTATTTC
>CAYMSG010000009.1:0-24087 GCA_964392955.1 uncultured Chitinophagaceae bacterium
ATGGGTATTGTGTTCCTGGTGCTGGAAGTTTGTTTCTGGTTAGGTGGCGGAGGTATCATTGGCTGGTTTAAACACCGCAGCTTTGAAACTGAATATGAAATGCTCAAAAGCATGGAGCATTTTTAACATCAATCTTCTACTTCCACAATCATTTCTATTTCTACTGTAATGTTGTTGGGCAATGCTACCATACCCATCGCAGCTCTTGCATGTTTTCCTCTTTCGCCAAACAATGCCACCAGCAGATCACTGCATCCATTGATCACTTTTGGATGATCCATAAAATCGGGCAAACAGTTGACATAGCCATTTACTTTTACAATACGTTTTACTTTACTGAGGTCGCCGCCCAATGCATCTTTTAAACTTGCAATTAAACTAAGTGCAGTTATTTTAGCTGCTTCATATCCTTGTTCAATTGTACGATCCTGAGGAACTTTACCGGTTATATTTGTGCCATCGGCTTTTGTGGGTCCATGCCCGGCGAGAAAAATCAGGTTTCCCGTCCGTACATATTTTACATAGTTGGCAATGGGCTTACTCACAGGCGGCAATTCCAAACCCATCTGTTTTATTTTTTCATCAACGGTTTGTGCTTGCAGAGTTGCAACAGTTCCAAGAAGGAGCATTAAAAAAATACGTTTCATATTCAGTCATTAGTTGTCTGTTAATAGAAATCCGTTTAAAACCAACCTCTCTTCCTGAAAAGATAAAGCATTACAACGGGGATTACAATCATCATACCGCAGGCGAGATAAAAGCCCCACTTGTGATGGCCGTATGGTATTACATCAAAGTTCATCCCAAACATTCCGCCAATCACCGTTGCCGGCGCCAGCAAACAGGTTACAATGGCCATTACTTTCATCACTTCATTCATCTTCAGGTTTACATTACTCAAATAGAGATCGTGTAAGTTCATCATCATATCACGGTAGTTCTCGGCAAGGTCGTTTGCCTGTACAATATGATCGTAAATATCTTTGAAGTATTTTTCGGTTCGCTCTTCAAGTAAATCACTTTCGCTTCGCAGGATGCCATTGATCATATCACGCACCGGGGCAATATTCCGTTTCAGTACAATCATTTCTTTCCGCAGTTGATTGATCTTTGCCAGTGATCGTTTATTGGCATTGCGGATAATATCTTCCTCCAGTAATTCAATTTTATCACTCAATTTTTCCATCACCACAAAATAGTTATCAACGATCATGTCAATGAGCGAATAGAAAAGGTAATCGGTACCGCTTTGCCTGATCTTGTTATTGCGGAACTGCAGTTTATCACGCAACGGATTAAACACATCCCTCGAAGCATCTTCCTGGAAACTGAGTACAAACTTTTTTCCCAGTACAATCGAGATCTGTTCAGTTTCTACAGTTGAGTCTTTTTCATTAAAGTATAACATGTTGAGCAAACAAAAAATCACACCATCAATATCATCCATTTTTGGTCGTTGCCCGATGCTTAATATATCTTCCAGCACGAGTGAGTGTACATCGAAATGAGAACAGATTGCTTCAATGTCTTTTCTTCTTATGCCATCTACGTTGATCCAGGTTACACTCGCCGAATGTTTATATAGAAAAGCATCCTTTACTTCATCGAGTTTTTGCTGATGCAGGTTCTGCGCATCGTAATCATACACATACAGATTAATATGATCCGGTTCTTTACGCTGTGGTATTACGGTAGGGTTTACATGCAGAATACGTTTGGTTCTGAGCAGATTAAACGGATTCAGCACAAGTTCTAAATACGAGCTGCGGTTTGCCATAACGAAAGTTTGAACGAATTTAAACATTCATTACGCATCTTCACAAGTGTTATGTAGCTTTAAGACATGATTCGATATCTCACAACCTTTTGCTTTGTTGCACTTGTTGTGGCCTGCAACAACGAAGCTTCCAAAGAACCGGGTGCAGCTGATGCAACCCCTCCACAACAATGGTTTGTAACTGATACTGTAATTGTATGGGATTGCAGTGCAGAAGACAAAGACCGGAAAAAAATCTTTTCACCCAGAGATTCTGTTACAGTTCCCGAAGCATTGATCAACGGCGTGAACAAAACGTACAGCGAAATCAAAATTGAATTTGATCGCTTAACGGCCGATACATTGTTTGTAAAAATTCCGAATGCAACCTGGTTAACCGACCGGGCAGGTAATACCGGTGCGGAGCAATATCTCTCCTTTGCTGCATTAAACCTGCTCGAAACAAAAGGTGTAAAGTATGTTCATTTTGAGTTTACGCCGGGTGTGCATGCACGACCCAGTACCTGGAGCATGACCGATTTCAGCGACTGGACCTTAAACCCATCATCGGTTCAATAATAATTATGAAATATTGTATGCTGTTGTTTGCACTCCTCTTTTGGATGCAAATTTCTATTGCACAACGAACGGATCAAAAGTTACAACGGAAGGTAGAAGAACTGATCAAAGGTTTTCAGGGCGATATCGGCATTTATGTAAAAAGTTTGAAAACCGGAAAGGTGGTTGCTGTTAATGCCGACTCTGTTTTTCCAACAGCAAGCATGGTGAAAGTGCCGATCCTTGTTGGTATCATTGACAAACTCAATAAAGGCGAATTGAGTTATCATCAATCGCTGGAATACAATGATTCGCTGTTGTACGAAGGTGTAGATATTCTTGGTTCCTTTAAAAATAAAGAGAAGATCGATCTTTCAAAAGTATTGATGCTGATGCTTACCACCAGCGATAACACAGCCAGTCTTTGGTTGCAACAGTTGGCAGGAACCGGAACACGTATCAATCAATTGATGGATAGCCTCGGCTTTAAACATACAAGAGTCAATTCACGGACAGCAGGAAGAGAAAGCAACCGAAGCAGCTATGGTTGGGGACAAACCACCGCTTTTGAAATGGCAAGCTTGCTGGAACGGATTTACAAAAAAGAAATTTTAAGCGACAGCAGTTGTATCCGTATGATGCGTTTGCTGGGTCGAAACTATTGGGACGAAGAGGGGCTCTCTGCTATTCCGCCCACAGTTGAAGTGTTCAGTAAAAACGGCGCAGTGAATGCCAGCCGCAGCGAAGTGATGCTGGTTAATGCGCCCCATCACCCCTATGTAGTTTGTATTGTAACCAAAAACAACAAAGATCAAAGCTGGACTGCAGCCAACGAAGCGTGGACATTAACAAGGAAATTGTCTGCACTTCTCTGGAATTATTTTGAACCAAAAATGAACTGACAGAGCAACATACATAAAAGTTTGCCGTTAAAAGCAACTATAAAATCCAAATTGGTTGTTACTTTGAAGCACTTGAACCAACCACTAAATCCAAAATACATGAAACAATCTTTACCTATCCTCCTCTTTGTAATGTTACTCAGTGCCTGTGGTGGCAGCAAATACAGCACCCGTGGCGATGAAAAAGACCTGGCTACACTCATCAGCCGGTTGAATAAAAAAGGAAGCGACGAAAAAATTATAGCTGATCTCCAGGAAGTATATGGCAACGCCTACCAGAAAGCAACGCAGCGTATTGACAATTACCGTTACGATCCTGCTCCGCAAAAGTGGGATAAGATCATTCCCGAACTGGAAGGCCTGCATCGTATGTACGAAACCGTTAGCCAGAGTGCCTATGCGGTACGAATGGTAAAGCCGGCCAATGTATATCCGCAACTGGTGGCTACGAAAGATTCTGCCGCAGCAGACTATTATGAATTTGGAACTAGTCAACTTGCGCAGCAAACACGGGAAAACAATAAGGAAGCGTACTATGCATTTCAGCGTGCACAGCAATATATACCGAACTTCCGTGATGCAAAGCTCTTGATGAAAGAAGCGTTTGACCGCAGTATCATCAATGTTTTGATCAACCAGATCCAGTACGATCAGTTTGGAATGGGTGGTAACAGCTGGGGCTGGAATCAATACAGCAACCGTGACAGGCAACACCAGGCCAACATCATCCGTGATCTTGGTGGTCAAAATTCAACCACCAACCCTGCCCGCTTTTTTGATGAATACCAGTTACGCAGTGTAGGTCAGGGTCCTGATCTTGTAGTGGATCTTGTTTGGAGAAATTTACGTTTCGATCAGCCAATGGATCAAACACGCAGCTACAACCGCAGCAAACAAATTGAAAACGGAAAAGATACTGCCGGCAAACCCATTTATCAAACCGTAACAGCAACCGTTCGTGTTACACAACGACTGCTCAATGCAGATGCAGAGATGAATGTGATTGTTACAGATGCCGAAAGCCGTAACCAGGTGAAGTGGGATCGACTACCGTCGGAGTTCAGGTACAATTATGAGTTTGCAACGTACACAGGGGACAAGCGTGCGTTGGAAAGTAATGATCTTACATTGATCAACCGCAGCCAGAATCAACCGTTACCAACAAAAGAAGATGCGATGGCAGAAATGATGCAACGCATTTATAACAATCTTGTAAGCCGCATACGTAGCACAGTAAGCTGGTAAAAACGAATTGAATTATTTGAGCAGTTGGTACGCCAGCAAACTTAAAAAGTAGGCAAGGGCTGTCATATAAGCCAGTTGGATCATCGGCCATTTCCAGCCTTTGGTTTCACGCTTCACCACGGCCAATGTACTCATGCATTGCATGGCAAGCAGGTAAAAGATCATCAGGGAAACACCTGTTGCCAGGCTGTACACTTTGGTGCCATCGGCTTTCACGGCTGAACCCATTTTCTGGCGAAGGGTTTGTTCATCGGCACCATCACTGTCAACTGCATACAGGGTTGCCATGGTGCCTACAAATACCTCACGGGCAGCAAAAGACGTGATCAATGCAATCCCGATCTTCCAATCGTAACCAAGCGGTGCAATCACCGGCTCAATGTATTGGCCCATTACACCGGCGTATGAATTTTGAAGCAGTGCGGTTTGTTTTTCTTTTTCTAACTGTTCTGTGTTCTGTGGTTCGGCAGCAATACGTTGCTCAAAGGTTGTATTCACTTGTTCAATTCTGTCACCGGGTCCGTAGGAACTGAGTGCCCACAACAACAAACTGATGATCATGATTACTTTACCGGCATCAAACACAAAGATCTTTGCTTTCTCGATCATCGTAAACAATACATTTTTATAACGGGGATGACGATAAAGCGGCAATTCCAGGATGAAGAAACTTTTTTCTTTGAGGTTGATAAAGCGTTTGGCAACGTAAGCAACAATGAGTGCAATAAGTACACTGAATATATATAATCCCATCATCACCAAGCCTTGTAAACTTAAAAAGCCGAGATAGTATGTTTTCGGAATAACAAGTGCTATCAGGATGGTGTAAACCGGAAGCCTTGCACTGCAGCTCATAAGCGGAGTAACCAGTATGGTAAGCAAGCGCTCTTTCTGGTTTTCAATATTCCGCACACTCATAATAGCAGGTACGGCACAGGCAAACCCGCTGATCATCGGCATTACACTCTTTCCGTTCAATCCCACTTTTCGCATGATCTTATCCGTGAGGAATCCGATCCTGGCCATATAACCTGTTTCTTCCAGTATGGTGATCAAACCAAACAGGATCATGATCTGCGGTACAAATACAAAAATGCCGCTGAGACCTGCCAGCACTCCATTTAAAAAGATATCGGTAAAAACAGAAGCCGGTAACCAACTGCCAAACCAGTTTGAAATGTTCAAAAAGAACTGTTCAATCAGATCCATTGGATACTGTGCCAGCCAGAAAATACTTTGAAAGAGCAGGAACAATACAAATAATAGAATAGCATATCCCCAGGTACGGTGTAACAATACCCGATCAAGCTTTTCTGCAATGAGTTGTTTTTTCACCGGCGACTTTTCTGAAATCGTGGTTTGTACAATTTGCTTGATGCGTTGGTAACGCTGCATAATTTCCTCGGCCTGTAAACGGGTATGCTGTACTTTATTCTTCACCTCGATCTGTTCGATCTGTTCCTGCATGGTATTACTCAGCAAAAACGATTCGTGATTGATAAGGTGATGAATGGCAGCATAATCGCTCAGGTGCGGTAATAACTCTTTTACTTCGTTCACAGCGTCGGCTGCAAGTGTTTTGTTGGGAATAAAATCAAAGGCGGGTGGACGATAGCGTTGTAATGCTGTTGCTTCGATCGCTTTTTTCAAAACATCGATGCCTTTGTTTTTACGGGGGTTTACTGCCACAACCGGAATGCCTAACTCCCGTTCAAGTGATTTGAGATCGATGATGATATCTTTTTTCCGGGCCACATCCATCATTGTAAGTGCCAGTACAGCCGGAATTTTCAAGTCGATGATCTGCGATACAAACAAGAGGTTTCGCTTCAGTGTACTGGCGTCCGCCACAATCACCACGATATCTGCTTTTACTTCCTCATCCTGGTTCATCAACACCCGGTAGCTCACCCATTCATCCGCTCTGCGTGGATAGAGGCTGTAGGATCCGGGAAGATCAATCAGCTCTGCCTTCATTCCATCGCCCACTGAAAATCCTCCAGATTTTTTATCAACTGTTACACCGGGAAAGTTGCCCACTTTTTGGTTCAACCCGGTGAGCGTATTAAAAAGAGAGGTTTTACCACTGTTGGGATTACCTACTAATGCAATATGAATTTTGTTTGTGGCCATGTAAGCAAATGCAAATGTAGGCGTAAAAGTAGTGGCTGATTTACGAAGTTCGGAACATTTACAGCGAATTAAACATCAACCAACTGCTTCGTCCTTTACTTGTCTTAAATTTTTGTTTCGCTTGGCAGGATAGGCTGCATCTGTTTAACTTTGACAAATAAATCAGAAGCACAACAAACATGAAAAACTTTTTTTCCTTTCTGTTCTTCGTTCTCGTTTCCTTTTCAACAGTTGCACAAAAGCTCAGCAAAGCAGATCGTATTACGATGACGAATCTGAAAGGACATGTAAGTTACCTTGCCAGCGATCAGCTGGAAGGACGCAGAACCGGCACAAAGGGCGAAGAGCTGGCCAGCAAATATATCAGTGAGCATTTCCAGAAAAACGGATTGGAGCCAAAAGGTGAAAACGGGTTTTTGCAAGCGTTCGAGATCAATGAAGGAAAGCAGGTATCAGCATCGTCGTTTTTTATCATTGACGGCGAACATCTGAAAGTGGAGAAAGATTTTTTTCCATTCAGCTGGAGTAAGAATGGCAGCTTTGAAACGGTTGCTGCGGCTGCATTGCACGAGGGTGGTGGCGCCTGGTTTTGGGATATCAAAGAAATACTACAGGAGAACACCGGCAATCCCCATTTTGATCTGATAAATGTGATTCGTGAAAAAGAAAAAGATGCTGCACAAAAAGGTGCTATTGCGTTGATCCTTTACAACAGCGGATCAAAAGAAGCAGGTATAAAATACGATGGTAAAGACCGCTCTGCTTTATCAACCATTCCTGTTATCTGGTTACAGAAAAAATGGGCTGTAAAAATTGCTGCTGATCCGTCGCACATGATGGATATTTCTGTGAAGATCGAACAGGGTGATAAGATTCGCAAGGGTTACAATGTGGTAGGCTATATCAATAACAACGCAGATAATACGATCATTCTGGGTGCACACTATGATCATTTAGGATATGGAGAAGATAACAACTCCCGTCACACGGGTGAAGCATCCATCCATAACGGGGCTGATGATAACGCAAGCGGAACGGCGGCCTTGATTGAGTTGGGCCGGTTGTTAAAACAGGAAGGAAGTAAAAACAGCAACTATCTGTTTATTGCGTTCAGTGGTGAAGAGCTTGGACTGTACGGATCAAAATATTTTACGGAACATCCAACTGTATCTCTCACATCAGCGAATTACATGATCAATATGGATATGGTGGGTCGCTTCAGTGATACATCAAAGTCGATCACCATCGGGGGTATTGGTACATCACCTTCATGGGGTACATTGATCAAAGAAAAAAAGCCGGTATTCAATATCAAAATTGACAGCAGCGGTACAGGACCCAGTGATCATACATCGTTTTACAGAAAGGATATGCCAGTCTTATTTTTCTTTACCGGCTTACACACCGATTATCATAAGCCAAGTGATGATTTTGATAAGATCAATTACAACGGACAGTTACTGGTTGTAAAATATATTACACGTTTAATTGCACGCAGCAGTAAGGAGCCCAAACTTACGTTTACAAAAACAAGGGAACAACAAACAACTACATCAGCAAGATTTACAGTGAGCATGGGTATCATGCCCGATTATACGTTCAGCGGAGCTGGGGTAAAAGTGGATGGAGTAAGCGAGGGTCGTGCTGCTCAAAAAGCAGGTTTAAAGGCGGGCGATATTGTAACCAAGCTGGGCGATTTTACGATCAGCTCTGTTGAAAGCTATATGCAGGCGCTCAGCAAATTTAAAAAAGGCGATGCCACCAAAGTAAAAGTGAAACGTGGTGCTGATGAACTGGAATTTGATATTCTATTTTAATGTCGAAACTGAAGATTGATAACGAACTGTTGGCAGAAGAGTTTTTTGAGAAAACGCTGCTCCTGGGTGTAATGGCGCCGCTTAACAGTCATCAGTTTGTGTGGCAGGTAAATCAATCCATGCGTTTTGATTTCAGGATCAATGATGAAATTGAAATTCAACTCACCAAAAAAAAGCGACAGTATTATTTTTCGGTGTATGAGTTCAGGGAGCCGAATATGGCATTGGAATATTACCTGTATAAAAATCAATTCGATGGTGAATATCTGTTACCTGAATTTAAACACCTTGATTATTTGTGGCTGATCAAAGGTGATTTACCGGCGAAAGAAGATGAAACAAGATTGGTGAATGATATTCGTAATATTCCCGGCGTCCAGTTGGTTGTTGAGCTCACCAACGAAAAGATCAAACACAAACAACATCTTATTTTCTAACACTGTAAAGAATGATTATGTGGACAGAAACCGACAATAAACTCTACCGCAAATTTGAGTTCAGCAATTTTTCGGAAGCATTTGCTTTTATGACACGTGTGGCGATCGAAGCAGAAAAAATGGATCATCATCCGTTGTGGACGAATGTGTGGAACAAAGTGGAAATCTGGTTAAGCACACATGATGCAGGTGATGTGGTTACTGATAAAGATAAAAAGCTTGCCGAACGCATCGACAAGCTTTTATAAATTCAGCAGATGCTGCAAACGTTTCGTTATTTAATAAACTGAAACCATTGTTGAAAATAAGGCCCAACAACAGGCAGCGGTTTTTCTTCTCCATTGATGGCGGCTAACAAACCCAGCACCCAAAAAACAACCAGTACGATCCACACAATGGGCGATAAAAAACCGATAAAGGCAAGCCCCCAAAACAACATCCGAAACAAGATGGAGACAGCTACACTCAGCACAAACAAGCCGAAACTTTGTCGTAAGTGAAAAGTTGCCAATGAACTTTTCGGATTGAGATTTCCAAATGAAACAAACGCAATGATCCAGCCGATGATGGTAAGGTAACTTACCCAGGCAATTGTTTTCGCATCCATAATAATTGGTTTAAGTTGGTTACAGACAACTAATATAATCACCAATCATTGTGATTGCAATACATCAGGCTAAAACCTGAATAACCTTTTCGGCTTTGGGAACGAAACGGCCAATGGGCACAGTACGGTCTGCCAATCCATTTGCTGTAAGCAATTGTTCAACAGTTGCCAGTTCTTTTTCTTTTACAGCAATTAATAATCCGCCGTTGGTTTGTGGATCGGGCAGGAGATTGAATGCCTCCATTACATTTACACCGGTACCAAACGCAACTTTCGTACTATAGCTGTTCCAGTTGCGGTAGGTGGCATCAGGAACAATGCGCTGGGCGAGATATTCTTTCGCTGCTGCAAGAAAAGGAATGTGTTGATAGTACAATTCAGCAGACAGATTACTTCCTTCAGCCATTTCAATCAAATGACCTAATAATCCAAAACCAGTAACATCGGTCATGGCTGTTACTGCAGCTGATTGACCAAGCAGCTCACCCACTTTATTCAATTGCATCATTTGAGCAGCGGCTATACCGATATGTTCTTCTTTCAATACAGTTCTTTTTTCGGCAGTACTTAAAATACCTACACCAATAGGTTTGGTTAAGAAAAGATAATCTCCTTCGCCAGCTGTATTGTTTTGTTTGAGATTTGTTTTGGTAACAATACCATTTACCGCTAAACCAAAAAATGGTTCGGGCGAATCGATGCTGTGCCCGCCAGCTAAGGGAATGCCTGCTTCATTGCAGGTGCTGCGTGCACCATCCAATACTTGTTGCGCAAGCGAAGCAGGCAGCTTTTCTACTGGCCAACCGAGGATTGCAATGGCAAGTATTGGTTTTCCTCCCATGGCATACACATCACTGATGGCGTTTGCTGCTGCAATGCGGCCAAAGTTGTGTGCATCATCTACAATGGGCGTAAAAAAATCTGTCGTCGAGATCATAGCCGTTCCATTACCAAGATCATACACAGCTGCATCATCTTTACTGCTGTTTCCGACCAGGAGATTGGGATCGGTAATGGTTGTTAAACCAGATTGAAGTATTTGTTCCAATACTGCAGGTGCAATTTTACAACCGCAGCCGGCACCGTGTGAGAATTGAGTAAGTTTAATTGTAGCTGAATCCATCCGCAAATGTAAAGCAGGAAAACTTACTTGCGTCGTATCTGTATGGCAGCACTCTTCCTTGTATCGGACGTAAAACGGATTTCATAACGGTTTTTAGCATCACGTACAATGAGCACACCTGTGTTAGGTGGAATGGTTCCCTGGTTTTCGGCAAATAGTGTCAGTACAATGCCTTCGTCTGTTGCAGGGACAGCAAGTGTTTGTTTCAATCCTTTATCGGTAAGTGCTACTTTGTTCAAGAGAACTTTATTGTTGATGAAGACAGAAACACTGTCTCCATCGATCAGGCCATCGTCATACAGTTCAATAAACAGTGAGTCTGATGATGTTTCAATCACCTGCACAATATCTTTCAATCGTGAACCAAGTTTAATTGAGTCTTCATTCAACGGCTGTGGAACTTTTACTTCATCTGTTGATTCAATTACTTTTTTCTGTTCAAGGATTTTAATCAGTCCCGATGTAGATGGATCTTCTTCTTTCTTTAAAAAAGTTTTTCCCTCTTCAATAAATAGTTGTGTGGGTCGCTTGTTGGCTTGTTTCCATTCGCCACTTACTTCCTGTTGACTGCCATTTAAAAACAGAATATGACTTTGCAGAACACCTCCATCGCCCGGAGGATTTTGATACACCGTTTTCTTTTCAGTAACTACAAAATAGCCATCGAACACATTGCCCGTTACTTCACACACCGCATAATATTGCCCATTGATAAGTGTTGAATACGAATAGCCGCTGAGCTTGCTGCCATCCTGGAACAACAGCAATTCATATTTGTATGATGCTGATTGCTGCAAAGGATTGTTGCTGGTAAAGCGACCACGCCACAAGCCGGCAACCGATTGTGCAGAGGTAACAAGTGTACCCAGTAAAAAGCAAACCAGCAATATCCTTTTCATACTGCAAAGAAAACAATTCAACTTCAATCAAATTGTTATTCTTTTCGCCTGATAACGATCGAGGAGCTTTTGTTGAGTGTAGAACTAAAGTTTACCTGGTAACGTTGTTCGTTGGTTGTAATTACCAGCAGTCCGGTGTTTGGCGGAATGGATCCAAGGTTTTCGGCAAATAATGTTAGTTGCACAACTTCGCCGGGTTTAATAGCGATTGTATGTTTAAAGGCCTGTGCCCGTAACCCAACTTTTGTAACCACCAGTTCATTGTTGAGAAAAACGCTTACTGTATCGCCATCAATTTCACCATTATCGTACAAGGATAGCAGCACACTGTCACCGGTTACTTCCAGGGCATCGATGATTTCAGTTGTACGTTTAATGATCATTGGATTATTGATCACCGGGGGTTTACCGGTTGTAACAGGTTGATTGTTCATTTCATCTGTATCAACTTTTCCAATGGATGTGATACTTGTTTCAGTTTGTTGTTGAGCAGGTGGATTTGTCGCCACAGGTGTAACAGGTTTATTCGACGTTGCAGTTGCCGGACCGGTTTGAGTTACAGCGGCCGTATTATTTTTTACTGAATCTTTTGTTGTTGGTTTGTTGGTAACAGGATTTGTTGTTTGCTGCTTTGGTGGATTGACAACAACATCCGTTTTCTGTGTGTTCACCTGTTGCTGATTAGTTACAGCAGCGGTAGTGCTTTTCACAGAATCTTTAGCTGTTGAGTTTGTTGGTTTGTTGGTAAGAGGATTTGTTGTTTGCTGCTTTGGTGGATTCACGACAACATCTGTTTTCTGTGTGTTCACCTGTTGTTGATTAGTTACAGCAGCGGTAGTAGTTTTCACAGAATCTTTAGCTGTTGCGTTTGTTGGTTTGTTGGTAACAGGGGTTGTTGTTTGTTTCGTTGGTTGATTCACAACAATATCTGTTTTTTGAGTATTCGCCTGTTGTTGATTTTTTGCAGCAACGGTAGTTGTTGTTACAGAATCTTTTACTGGTACTGTTGATGGTTTATTCACAGGTTGATTGGTTACCGGTTGTGTTGTTTGCTGCTTTGGCTGGTTAACAGCTACATCTGTTTTTTCAGGTTGCGTTGTTGTGACCGGGGCAGCTACAAGTACAGGTTTTGTTTTTTCTTCAAAAAGCATTTCTTTCGCCAGCTGTTTATCTTCCAGTCGATTGTACAATTGCGTAGCCAGGTAATTCTGTTCTCTGCGTACAGCAATCGAACCGGTGATGGGTAAAAACTTTTTTGTACGGCTGGTGCTCCACTCGCCCGGCATTACAGAAACGGTATCCTGATCGGTTTGTATTTTAAAAAACATAACGGTTTTTACACCACTTGTTTTTTCTTTGAAGTTGTTGGAAACCGATTTTTCATCCTCTACAATGAGTACACTGTCCGCAACCCGTGCCGTTACTTTCACCAGGTTGTAATACAATACATCTTCTACAATAAACAACCGGTGGCAATAGCCCATGAGTTTGCCGTTTTTCTCCTTGAGGGTTAATTCAAAGTCGATCGTATATTTCGGACTGTCAACTTCCATTTTGCCCCTGTATACACCTGTAACCACCTGTGCATTGGCAGTAAATACAAAAAGAAAGCAGATAAAAAGAAGGAATACGTTTTTCATGTAATCAGTTTTTCGCTAAAGGTCCTGTTGCAGAACCGGTAGCTGTAAAAGTTGTTTGGTATTGGATTCATCAACGGTTTTACAGGGTAGTTTGTATAATAACGCTTCCAGGTTCTCTCTATTATGCAATCCCTTGGAATACCATTTATCATAGTAAGTAAGTAAGATACGAAAACAATCTTCCACCCTGTCTTCGATCAATGCATTAATCGCTTCTTTGGTTTCCAGCCCGCCCAGTCTTTTTTTGATACGGATCACCGCATTCACGAGGCGTTCCCGTTCAAGTTTCCCGTATTCGGCCACAATATGTGTTAACCGTTCTTCAAAGGGGATATCGATAAAAAACACCTGTGTTTTCCGCATTTGGTGCCAGATGTTGATAGGGATATTTACATCACCAATACGCTGGCTTTCATCTTCGAGCCAAATTGCTGTGTTACTACCGGCTGCAAATAAGGCCAGGGCCAGTTTATTTTCAAACTGTTCCTGCGTTGGCTGTGCTGGCATTCCAATATTACCAAAGGCTGATCCTTTGTGATGCGCCAGCCCTTCCAGGTTGATAATTGTCTCTCCTGCTTTTTGCAGATTCTGGAGTAAGTAGGTTTTGCCGCTTCCGGTATAGCCTCCTAATATGCGAAAGGAATATTGTTTTTCAAATTGCTGGAGCGACCATCGTCGAAAAGCTTTGTAACCGCCTGCGAGGCTGTATATTTTAAATCCATACAGATCAAGCAGCCAGGCGACAGCACCACTTCTCATTCCGCCTCGCCAGCAGTGTACTAAAATAGTCTTTGAGCCTGTAGCTGATAGCGTATCGTCAACTTTCTTTACTATCGGCTTATGGCTATCGGCTATTTCTTCTGCTTCCTCTACCATCTTCCGCATCTTCACACCAAAATAATCAAGACCGAATTTAATGGCTTGCTCCCTGCTTTGCTGTTTGTAAGCAGTGCCTACTACTTTCCGTTCTTCATCGCTGAATAATGGGAATGAATGTGCACCGGGTATATGGGCATGTTTGTATTCGCCGGGACTGCGAACATCCAATACCGGGTGTTGTGCTGCGAGACGGAGAAATTCTTCAATATCAATTTTTTGAACAGCCATCTTTTACAAAGTTAAACCTATCTGTTTCTTCGTGCTGCAATGATGGATACAATCCACAGCACAAGCGACAAAGAAAAAAACAGTATGGTTAGTTTTTTTGCAATCAGAAACAACGAAAGATTGCTGGTTAAAAACCAGGCATAACACATTACGAGAAATGCAAGAATGCCAATGGCTCTGCAGATATTTCCAATTGACTGGAGCATGTACAATTAAAAAAGTCCTGCTGAGGAAAGCAGGACTGATGTTTTAGTTTTCTTTGATTTCGATGTTTACTTCTTTTCCCTTCTTCTCCATATTGATTTTTCCACCTTCACCTGTTTTGATTTCAACCTTTCCATCTTTGCCTTCGATCTTGATCCCGTCTTTGGAATTGATTTTAATGCTTACAGTATCTTTTCCGTCAGCATCCTTGATCTCAATTTTACTTTCAGTTTTTTCTTTTTCATTGTCACTTTGCTGCGTGTTGTCGCAACTGAGCAGGAATAAAAAAAGAGCAGAGGCAAATAGTTGTTTCATAACAGCGTTATTTTAAAAGATTAACCGTTCATGCTGATGAGGAACTCATTGTTGTCTTTGGTTCCACGCATATGTTGCAGCAATGTGTTGATAGCTTCTTCTGTATTCATATCGCTGATATGTTTCCGCAATACCCACATACGTTTTGCAGTATCCTTGTCAAGCAACAGATCATCACGACGTGTACTTGATGCCACAATATCAATAGCCGGGAACACACGACGGTTGGCGAGCTTGCGGTCAAGCGCCAGCTCCATGTTACCCGTTCCTTTAAATTCTTCAAAGATCACTTCATCCATTTTACTGCCGGTATCAACAAGTGCAGTTGCAATGATGGTTAATGATCCGCCGTTTTCAATTTTACGGGCAGCACCAAAAAACTGTTTGGGTTTCTGCATTGCATTGGCTTCCACACCACCACTCAATACTTTACCACTGGAAGGTGCTACGGTGTTATGCGCACGTGCCAAACGGGTGATCGAATCAAGCAGAATTACCACATCGTGTCCGCACTCTACCAAACGCTTTGCTTTTTGCAGGGCGATGGTACTTACTTTCACGTGCTTTTCTGCAGGCTCATCAAACGTACTGGCAATTACTTCTGCTTTTACACTACGCTCCATGTCGGTTACCTCTTCCGGGCGTTCATCAACCAATACGATCATTAAATAACATTCCGGATGATTGGCCGCAATGGCATTGGCCAGTTCTTTCAGCAACATCGTTTTACCCGTTTTTGGCTGGGCAACGATGAGTCCACGCTGGCCTTTACCGATCGGGGTAAAAAGGTCCATGATACGTGTACTGTAATTGTTGGAAGTAGTAGCCAGGTTTAATTTTTCGTACGGGAACAATGGTGTGAGATAATCAAACGGCACACGGTCACGCACCTCATCCGGACGTTTTCCATTAATGGTATCTACTTTCAGTAACGCAAAATATTTCTCACCTTCTTTTGGAGGACGCACGGATCCATACACGGTATCACCTGTTTTTAAACCAAACAGTTTGATTTGTGAAGGAGAAACGTATACATCATCCGGGCTTGATAAATAGTTGTAATCGCTGCTGCGTAAAAAGCCATACCCATCCGGCATCATTTCCAAAACGCCTTCGCCCTGGATAATTCCATCAAACTCGATATTGAAGGCCTGTTCACGTTTATTGTGTTGGGGACGTTGTTGTTGCGCCGGGCGTTGTTCGTTTGGTTGCGGATTTTCTGCTTCCTGGTTTGACTCAGCTAAAATTTCGCTTAACTCCATCTCGGGAGGTCCGGCTACAAAATCATCTTCACCAGGTAAGGTAAATCCCGGAGGAATGATAGGTTCTGGCAGGGGCTGTTCTGTTTTTTTCAACACTTTTTTTGCAGGAGCAGTTGCTTCTTCTTTCTTTTTACGGCTCACTTTAGGGGCCGACTCTTTATCACCACTTTCTACAACGGCTTCTTCCGTACCGGTACCGGTAGTGGTTTTTACAATTCGTTTGCGTTTGCCTTTTTCTTCGGCTCCTTTGTTTTCACTTGCCATAACCGCCTGTTTATCGAGGATTTTATAAATAAGTTCTTGCTTGTCCATTTTTTTGGAACCGGTAATTTTCAGTTGCTCAGCAATATCAAGCAACTCAGGAACGAGCATGTCGTTCAGTTGGAGGATGTCGTACATAAAAGATGATTCGTTAACACGGATAGTTAAAACCTGGGACTTGTTTTTAGATCTGTAAGTTTGAATTGATGTGTTTAAGGGAACTTGGAACGACCGAATTTGATGAGCTTTGGAAGATCGGATTTTAAATTTCGGTCAGAATCCAGTGCAATGTTACAGCAATTTTGGATAAAGCAAAAAAAAACGTCGAAATCGAAAAAAACGAACCGCTTATGGTTTCTTAGTCCGGCTTTTGAAAATACATGCTTTCTGCGAGTGGAGTAATTATCTTTGCCGCTCAAAATTGCAGTGTTTATGTTCAACAAACGGATCAAGATCAGGGAATTGCTTAGTTGGGAACCACAGGAGCAGGAAGTAACGGTCATGGGTTGGGTGCGTACCTTTCGCAACAACCAATTCATTGCCCTCAATGATGGCAGTACCAACAACAACCTGCAGGTGGTTGTAGAACTGGGCAAGTTCGATGAAGAATTGTTGAAACGTATCACTACATCCGCTTCTTTAAAAGTGACCGGTATGGTATTGCCATCGTTGGGCAAAGGGCAGAAGCTCGAATTAAAAGCGAAGGCGATTGAAATTTTAGGTGACAGTGACGCAGAGAAATATCCACTTCAACCCAAAAAACACAGCCTTGAATTTTTGCGTGAAATCGCTCATCTGCGTTTCCGCACCAATACGTTTGGTTCCGTTTTTCGTTTGCGTCATGCATTGGCATTTGCAGTACATAAGTTTTATAATGAAAAAGGGTTTGTGTACTTACATACACCCATTATCACTGCCAGTGATGCAGAAGGTGCGGGCGAAATGTTCCGTGTCTCTACATTGCCTTTCGATAATCCGCCACGGAATGAAGATGGATCAATCAACTTCAAAGAAGACTTCTTCGGTCGTGCTACCAACCTCACAGTAAGTGGTCAGCTCGAAGGTGAATTAGGCGCCACCGCATTTGGGGAGATCTATACATTCGGCCCCACTTTCCGTGCAGAAAACTCCAATACCGCCCGGCATTTAGCTGAGTTCTGGATGATTGAGCCGGAGATGGCATTCTGCGATTTGGAAGATAACATGAACCTGGCTGAAGAATTTATCAAATACATCATTCGTTATGCAATGGACAATAACCGGGAAGACCTGGAGTTTCTTGCACAGCGTTTGGCCGATGAGGAAAAGCAATTACCGCAAGACAAACGCAGTGAAATGGGGTTGATCGAAAAGCTGGAGTTTGTGTTGAACAACGATTTTGAACGTATCACATATACACAGGCCATTGATATTTTATTACAATCACCTGCGTATAAAAAGAAAAAGTTTCAATACGAAGTAAAGTGGGGTATTGATATGCAAAGCGAACATGAGCGTTACCTCGTTGAAAAGCATTTCAAAAAACCAGTGATCGTAACCAACTACCCTGCAGCGATCAAAGCCTTTTATATGCGGCAGGATGATGGTTGTGAACCCGGAAAAGAAACCGTTGCTGCCATGGACATCCTGGCGCCGGGCATCGGGGAAATCGTTGGTGGCTCCCAACGGGAAGAGCGGATCGACAAATTGATGAAACGGATGGAAGAAATGCATGTACCTGCCGAAGAATTATGGTGGTACCTCGATACACGCCGCTTTGGTACAGTTCCGCATGCCGGTTTCGGGCTGGGTTTTGAGCGCATGGTACAGTTTGTTACAGGTATGGGCAATATCCGTGATGTAATCGCCTTTCCACGTACCCCCAAGAACTGTGAGTTTTAAGCAACAAGCAGCGGAAATGAGCGTTAAATACTCTATCTAAAAAATCTGACTATGCCAAAACTGTTTATGACTTACCTGTTCTTTTTGTTACTGTTTGGGGTTACAAGTTGTAAAAAACCTGGCGGTACAAATTCTTCACCTAATGCAGGCGACTATCAACCCCTCACCGTAGGAAGTCAATGGACGTACACTGTTACAGGAAGTAATGCCGGTTCGTTTACATTTTCAGTCATCAATAAGGATAGTACCATTAACGGTCGCAATTATAAGGTGATGGCCAACACAGCCGGATCCAACGAGTACATTCATAAGTCGGGGGGTGATTATTTTCGCTACAATCAAGTCGTTGAACTGAATAACCAGGTAGTTGAGCTGCTTTACTTAAAAGATAATATTGCAAAAGGACAAAGCTGGACGGAGACAAAAACAGTAAATATAAGTATCACCGGACTTGGAACGGTACCCGTAACTGCTACACTTGTATGTACGATTGCAGAAAAGGGTATTGATTATATCGTAAATGCTGTAACATTTAAGGATGTAATTAAAGTAACCGTCGTTCCTTCCTTTACAGCCCTGCTGCCACCGCCATTCGGTAATACAGCGATTCCTGTCGACTCGTATGATTTACAATATTATTACGCTAAAAATGTTGGATTGGTTTACAGTAAAACAAGTTTAGTAATTACTACGGCTTCTGTTAATTCCAACTCCGAAACGAAATTAGGTGCTTACACGATCAAATAGGATCTGACGATTGTTGTTCTATGGCGTTTCGTAAGGCATCGTTGCGGATAAGTGTTGTAACCTGTTCCTCGAGTTTTCGCATCCTGGCATATAGCTTCAGAACAACAAAGTAAAACAGCAGAATACAAAGGTAAAAAATCAGGTCAGCACCACGTCCAACTCCCAATTTGTGTGCAATTATATTCGTCAAGTCCGGGAACAAAATAAAAATTACAGCAGCACCGATCAACAGAAACAATAATAGCACATCTGCAATCCGGTTACGTAAACGCACAAAATAAAAGAGTCCCGTAAACAGGAATCCTGATATCAGAATAAGTTGAATTGCTGTCATTTTAGAAGTTTATGTAAAAGTAGATCGAAAACTATACGGATACTGTTCCAGCCTGATTGACCCTTAGTAAGGGTATATACATTATATAATACCGTAACAGGTATTTCTGTTAACCGTAAACTTTGACGTTTAGCGGAAAGTAGTATAGCAGAGGCATGCGCCATTCTGTTTTCACGTATCTGTAAGAGCATTGCAGCTTTTCTGTTCATAGCACGTAAGCCATTGTGTGCATCAGTAAGAAGACAGCCGGAATACAGGAAATTTATATAGCGGGCGCAGTGCAGTAATATTTTCCTGAAGACCGGAGGCTTTGTGTGCGTATCCAAGAAACGTGAACCAAAAACTATATCTGCATCATCATGTACAAGAGGGTCGATCAGGTTTTTTATATCAGAAACCTGGTGTTGGCCATCTGCATCAAAGTGTACTATAAAGTTAGCACCTTTTCGTAATGCATATTCATTTCCGGTTTGTAATGCTGCTCCTTGTCCAAGATTTTGCTGATGCCGGATGATTGTTACAGGTAACCCGACGAGTACATCGGATTGTAATGTTAATGACCCGTCATCAACAATAACGATTTGCTTGTAACTGTATAATAGTTCCTCAACTGTTCTTCTCAAAACCGACTGTTCATTATAAGCGGGAACAATGATATAGATTAATGAGGTATTCATTTAGCAGAGTAAAGATAGATACATTAAGGTGACAGCTGTACGGGTTGATCTGGTTCAACTTTTAATGAATAGATCAGGTAGTTGGCGGTCTCAAGTTCTTTTGTTGCCGTTGCAGGTAACAAAACATTTTTTTTGTTGTGTGATTTTTGTTGAGCAATAACGACATAGAGTCTTACAATGTGACTGGTCTTAAGTTGTTTTCGTCCAATTGCTTGTAAAGTCTCCGTTACTGCAATATTTTGATGATATGGATAAAAGCCAATGGAAGGATCTTCTGTTGATATCACTAATGGAATATTACTTTTAGTTGCCTGTTGGTAAAAAAAGTGCCCAATCAGTTCACGTTCATTTTCCGGTTTCTTTTTTTGGGCAGGAAGATTTCGGGTTGCGATGTTATAGTAGAATTTACAGGTAAGAAGTCCGTTGTACAGAAGTGACAGGGTAAGCAAAACGACAACTGCGTTTCGTTTGTTTCGGGTAAAGTTCTGTTGGTATTCCTGAAGCATCCAGATAGTGAGCAGTAGTATCAACAGAGAGGGAACGATGTAATACCTTCCTTCCATTACATATGTCCATTTACCGTTAGCATGTAATTGGCTTTCGTGTGTAACAGACAAAGCTGCAAGCGTAAAAAATAAAAAAACAAGAATAGAAAGGAGGAGCAAAATTATTTTTGTTTTCTTTTTTATGATTGAGTTTGTTTTTCGAATCAGTAAACAGGACCATCCACAGAGCAGTAAAAAAGAAAACAGCAAATAGGCTTTTCGGATGTGAAGAAGAAAGTTTTGCCAGGTATTTTCAATATATGAAGTATTCAAAAACGTTTTTAAAAAAAACGGATATATTTCTGTTAAGTTACCAGGATATATTCCTTTATTGTCTTTTTCAATAAAAATTGTAACTCTTTGCTTTGTATACCAATATAGCAATATTTCTTGTAGTAAAAGAAACAAAAGGGTCAAGCTTAAGCAAACCAACCCAGCGTTCAGCATTTTTTTATTTTTACTGTGTATGGCATAGGTTACAATTGCTATTGGTAGAAATACACTTAAGGGGTAATACTGATATCGAAAAGCCGAGGGTAGAAATAATAGAAGTGAGGTAAGAATGATCTGTAGGTAGTTTTTTTCGGTATCGCTCTTTATCCATTCTGCAGTTACAAGTATGCTCCATAAACAGAAGAATGCTGAAATTACATCACTGAATCCGGGATGTTTAATAACCTCGGGATTAAGTGCAAGAAAAAGAAACAAAACAATAATCCAGCTGATATGCAAATCGATTGTTTTAGCTATCTTGTATAGAATCCACAATAATCCCAGCATACTCAATGATAACAGGATGACATCGGTCAGAAACCGGTTTCCCGTTATCTGATTTATATATGCAGTTATAATGGTTACAAGTGGAGGCCATAAACGTAACCCTTCAAAATAAAATAGAGACAGGTCTTCAACCGAAGAACGTTGAAAGCCCATGCCATAGCCATTTGTTAAATTGTCAGCGGCTGTTTGTATCAAATGATAGTCGGTTAGACGTACAGGGTAATAATATAGGTGCAGCAATCTGGTGATTGCTGCTAAAAGAAAGACGATGATTAACTGAGTTTTGAATTTCATGGTTTAGCCGGTTGTGTTAAGGAGGCATGTATTGGCTATTTTTGAAGTTTTATCCTGTTGTAATGCTCCACTCTCAAACGTACATTTTCACGTATTGAATAGTAAAACAGGTTGTAATCCCCAGCATGATAATTCCTGGTTTTTAAAAGAAAACCAAATGGGAATTTGGGTTTGTTGACCCACAATGCACCTTTTACAATACGTGCACCGTTTGTGTACTGATAGGGTTTGTTGAACTTATACAACACAGCGCCTTTGTTTTCTTTTCTTGAAATAGCGGAATCGGACTGAGACCAGCTGAGCGGATTTACAACCCAACTGTTTCCATTTTCTTTTTCAACATAATCCGGTAAAAAACCTTCCCGAAAAGTGCGCCATGTAACAAAGCACTGTGTATCGCTGGTATCGGTACAGGGAGTAAGTTCGGCAAAATAATTTTTAGGTACAGTTAATCCAACAATGTATGCACATACCAGTTGCTGCTGTAAAGGTTTGTTTTCAAAAAACTCTTTTAGTAAACGACCGGCATGCAAAGTTCCCTGGCTATGCGAGGCAATAATAATCGGACGGTTGTTATTGTGATGTTGCAGGTAGTAAATAAACGCAGCCCGTACGTCTGCATAAGCCAATTCCATCGCTGCATTTGCTTTGGATGTATCTGGTGAAAAAAACGAATGCAGATGTGCCTGGCGGTAGCGGGGAGCATAAACCTTTGCACTGGCGTTGAAAACACTGGCTTGGTATAAGATGGACGTATAATCTGTTTTTGCATTGATGTCAGCATCATACAATGGCGCATTCCAAACTACCCCCTGCAAATTTTTTGCAGTTAATGTAGTGGGGTGTAAAAAAAACACATCAGCTGACTGCTCTCTTTTTTCATTTCGTAAAGGCTTGGGAATACTATCCGATGGATCATGTTTCAGCGGATGAGCAGCCCAAAAACGAAGATCTGCATAGTCGGGAATACTGTCGGCAACCGATAATTCCTTTGCATATTCACTTACATAGCTACGGTATGCTGGAGAGCAACTCGTAAGCAGAAGACATAGAAAAATGGTTACTTGGAAAAAACCTTTCGTTGATTCAATCAATTTTGTAATTTTTGCAAGCCAAACCTACTGTAATTATAGTAGATGGCATACGAATAAAACCTGTTTATTATGACTATACCTGTAGTGGATCTTGCCGAGTTTACCAAAGGTGATGCTGTTGCAAAACAAAAATTTGTAAATGAATTAGGCCGAGCCTATGAAGAAGTTGGATTTGTCGCAGTAAAAAATCACGGGGTGCCCGATCAGTTAATTGCTGATCTGTACAAATATGTTCAACAGTTTTTTTCATTACCATTGGAAAAAAAGAGGGAATATGAAATTCCAGACCTGGCCGGACAGCGTGGTTATACATCTTTTGGAAAAGAACACGCAAAAGGCAGTGATGCACCGGATCTGAAAGAATTTTTTCAATATGGGCAGAAGGCAGAGGGCGAAGAGTACATACCCGAAGAATATCCTGATAACGTGCAGGTAGCCGAGATCACCGCATTCAATCCCACATTTCATGAAGCATACCGGTCATTTGAAAATTCCGGTAAAAAATTATTACAGGCAATAGCCTTGTACCTTGGGTTGGATGAATTTTATTTTGACCAATGGGTCCGGAATGGGAATTCCATCTTGCGGGCCATTCACTATCCGCCTATCACATCTGAACCCAAAAGTGCCATTCGTGCAGAGCAGCATGAAGACATCAACCTTATTACGTTGTTAGTTGGTGCATCAGCAGATGGGTTACAGATATTGACCAAACAGAACGAATGGGTGGGCGTTACTTCCTTACCCGAGCAGATCGTTGTGAATGTGGGCGATATGCTGCAACGTCTCACCAATAATAAATTACGTTCCACAACACACAGGGTTGTAAATCCTCCCCGTGAATTGTGGCATACCTCCCGGTTTTCCATTCCTTTCTTTTTACACCCGAAAGGAAATATGTCGTTGGCTTGTTTGGAAAGCTGTATTGATGAACACAATACGAAACATTATCCCGATGCTACGGCCGGTGAATACTTAGACGAACGTTTACGTGAAATAGGCTTAAAAAAATAGACAGTCAAACATTTAAAATTCATCACCTGAAATTTATCCGTCACATTCCTTTTTTAAAAGCTGTCCTGCTTTATACTCTCACTGCTTTTGGTGGACCGCAGGGTCATATCGGAATGTTGATGAAAATATTCGTTAAGAAGCGTAGAGACCTTACCGAACAGGAGTTAACAGATCTGATTTCATTCTGCCAGTTGTTACCCGGTGCCAGTTCTACACAAACCATCACCTTGATTGGTTATAAGCGAGGAGGGCTTCCGCTTGCGTTAGTTACATTAATTGTGTGGGTGTTGCCTGCCTGTTTAATCATGGGCGGACTTTCGTTCTTTGTACACTTCCTCGATAAGAAGGCATTGCACACAGATATCTTTAAGTTTCTTCAGCCCATGGCGGTCGGCTTTTTGATTTATGCAGCATGGAGTACGTACAAAACAGCAGTCAACAATCAGATCACGAGA
>CAYMSG010000010.1:0-23102 GCA_964392955.1 uncultured Chitinophagaceae bacterium
AACGGGTATGGAATTGTTTGTTTTCCGGATTTCCCGGCACACTTCCAGCCCGTTTTTGTCGGGCAACATAATATCCAGTATTACAAGGTCAAAATGATTGGCGGCAAAGAGTTGCAGGCCGGTAGAGCCGTCGAAACCAACGGTTACATCAAACCCCTCTTCAGTAAGACCTTTTTTAATAAATGAAACAACATGTGTTTCATCTTCTACCAGTAATATTTTTTTCATGATGGCTTCACACATTTAACAGCACCGGTTATCAGTATGCTGCCTGCTGTGCAAAGTTATCTGTTACAAAACAATAAAAAAGGAAAAGGCTGTTAAACAGTCCGGGCTGATAATTGCTTATCGCTTACGGATGCGTTTCAGCGTATACACCTCCATTGGTTCTGCACAAAAGCATTGGTATTGCTCATTGGTTTTGATAAGGCATACCGATACGGTAAGATTATCAACTAAATAATTGGAAGGGATCTCTTTTAACTTTACGCTTCGTGGAAGTTCTTCTGATTCAAAATACCAGCCCAATCCATCTGCAGCTGGCTCGCCACCCCAACGGATAACCCCATCGGTACATAATTGATCTTTTTGACAGGAGCTGAAAAGAAGAAAAAGAATGAGTGAAAGAATAACCTGCTTCATACCATACCTGACAGAGCAATCAGTTTTTCCGTTGCATGATGAGTTCAATCGCTTTGTCCAGTTTCGGATCACGGTTGGTGCGGATGCTTTCGGCACTGGCTTTTATTTCCACATCGGGTAAAACACCGTGCCCGTTTTTTGGATAGTTTTTATTGTTTACGATACGGTAAAGTGGAATGCGTACCCGCATTTTACTATTGGGCAAAATCATTTCCGGTATAAACACGCCATTGTTGCCATAGTAACCGCCACCTGTTTCTTCGCCTACAATGGTCACATTGCTTTGTCCTTTTACTGCGGCAGCAAACAAGGTAGTAGCAGAAAAGGAATAACCACCGGTAAGCAAATACACCTGTCCGCTATATTTATTTTTTAACGGTGTGTATTGTTTGCTGTTAAAGAATTTAAACGCATACATGCTGTCGTTTTGTTTCTTGCTTAAGAAAAGCAAACCCAGGTTGTAAACAAAACGCTTGTACACACGTGCATCGGTTTGCAATTTTCGATGGGTTGCATAAATAGAATCAGCAAATGTAAATGGCTGCTGTTTTACGAGTCGTGTGAGACAAAGTGAAGTTTTAATTAATCCGCCGCCATTGTTGCGTACATCGATCACCAGATGTTCAACTTTTTTCTTCTTTAACTGCCGGAAACTTTTTTTGAGATAATGTTTGCTGAGGCTGGTACCAAAACTATTGATACGAAGTACAGCAAAGGTGCCTGTTGGATCAATATTGAAGGTACGTGTACGTTGCAGGCGACGTTCACGGTCGGTGATAGTGGGTGTGGGTGGCGTTGGAGGAATTGGTGCAGGCGTGGTGGATGCGGGTAACCTGCGCCGGGTGGTATCCCGTTGCGGATCGAACACCGGCAAATTCATTTGTCTGCTCACTCCGTTAAAACCCAAAAACTCAACTGCATAACTGCTTTGCACTCCAAACCGCATATTGTAATAGGTGGTGAAATTATTACTGAGATTTTGGTAGCTGAAATTCTTTGAATAACCATCAATTGAAACCAACGGCAACATCGAATCGATCAGTTGCCTTGCTGATAATCCATTGATCGAAAGAAGCGGGGTTCCCGGTCTGATCATTGAGTCACGGCGGTTGAGATTAACCGTTACAACCAGCGATGAATCGTCAATGATTTTTGCCAGCAGCGGAAACGTTTTTAAGCGTCTTCCTTCGATAAAGTTGTAATAGTTTTTTGAAAACCGCACACTGGTATGTCCGCAGCGGATGGGGAACAGTGTTTCTGCTATAATGGTCCTGAACTGAATTTCATTCAGTGAATCGGTGAGTTGTGTATATGCTTTTTGAAACGATGCATCTACTTCTTCTTTTGAACTGTACCAATACAATGAGGGATGATTATTCTTCAGCGTTTTTTCCATTACTTCCACATCTTCCCGCAACTGATCAGGGCTGTACTTTCGCTCAGGCGTATAGGTAAGGTTACCCGTTGCAGAACAGGATGCCAGCAATGAGGCGAGGATCAACACATACAAAAATGAGATGTTCTTCATTACAAACGTTATTTTCCAAATGCATTCCAGCCCTGCGCTGTTAATGCATATTTATTACCACCACGGGTAATGATGTGGGCGCCTTCTTTTTGTTCGGTAATGTACCCAACAATACGGATCCCGATCACGTCTTTTATTTTATCATAATCTGCTTGTGAAAGCGTAAACAGCAATTCATAATCTTCGCCACCACTTAACGCACAGGCCGTGGGATCGATTTCCAGTTTATACGCAAACTCTTTTGCATCGGGATGTACCGGCAACTTGTCTTCGTACAAAACAGCGCCTACTTCACTTTGCTTGCAGATGTGTAACACTTCGCTGCTGAGCCCATCGCTGATGTCCATCATTGCGGTGGGAACAATGTTTTCTTTTTCGAAAAACTCAATGATGTCTTTCCGTGCTTCCGGCTTCAGCAAGCGGCCAACAATGTAATCCCGGTTTTCCAGGTCGGGCTGTACACCTTTTGTTTCCAGGAATATTTTCTTTTCACGCTCCAGTAACAATAAACCCAAATAGGCACCACCGAGATAACCGGTTACGCAAATGAGGTCGTTCACCTTGGCGGTACTGCGTTTTACAAATTTATCGGGTGCCACTTCACCAATGGCCGTAACACTGATCACAAATCCTTTTTGGGAAGAAGTGGTATCACCACCAACAAGGTCTACACCGTATTCCTCACAGGCCACATACACACCATCATAAAACTCTTCCAGTGCTTCAAGGCTGAAGCGGTTACTTACAGCAATGCTCACCGTAATTTGTGTGGGAGTGGCATTCATGGCATAGATATCACTCACATTCACCACTACACTTTTATAACCGAGATGTTTCAATGGCGTGTACATCAAATCAAAATGAACACCTTCCATCAAAAGATCGGTTGTAACCACCGTTTGTTTCCCGAAATGATCGATCACGGCCGCATCATCGCCCACACCTAAAATGGTAGAAGCATTCTGGTGTTCGATATTTTTTGTAAGATGTTCGATCAAGCCAAATTCACCAAGGGTTGATAGTTCTGTGCGTTGTTCACTCATAATTTTAAAAATTACGAATTACGAAGTACAAAGTACCCAGATCAATCAAGCTGCTTAATTGCTGTTACTTATAATTCGAAATTCTGATTCGAATACTATTTTTTACTTAGTCGTTCTTTTGTTGTTAAAATAGATGTTACAATTATTTTCAATATTTCATTTGCTTCTTTCAGTAAGGAATCTATCTGCTCAACAAATTCAATATTGAATTCTTTGAGTAATTCAAGGAAATAAATGCTTTCATCGGCTTCTTCTTCACATATTTTCAGTTTGTTCAAAAAGTCTGCATCCGACTTCGCCCTTCTTGCAGCCCTGTAATTAGCTCCAACTGATGATGAACTCCTGACAACCTGCCCGCCATACGATTTGTTTATTACATTATATGGTAATTCCATGATCAGCTTGCCAACTTCTACTGAAAATTGGAATGTACGTAGTTTCATGTCTGGCATAGGTTAGATTTTATGTTTGAATTTAATCAGAATGACATGAACCATGTACTTCGTACTTCGAATTTTGTACTTTTTTAAAGAGACTTCTTATCATTCACCACATCCAATAACTCCTGGTGTATTTTCCCATTCGTTGCAACCAAATGCGGTTGATATGGCGAATAGTGCGTGCCTGCAAAATCGGTAACAGTACCACCTGCTTCTTCCACCATTAAAAAACCGGCAGCGCTGTCCCAGGCCTGTAATTTGTGTTCGTAAAAACCATCAAAGCGACCGGCAGCAACCCAGCATAGATCAACAGCTGCACTTCCTAACCGTCGCACAGGTACTCCTTTGCGAATGAAACGTTCAAACACCTGCAACGGACCATTCGGCATATCCAGATAGGTGTAGGGGAAACCGGTTACCAAACAGGCTTTGATGAGTTGATCCTGGTTACTCACATGGATCTGCTTATCGTTGAGGTAAGCACCTTGCCCACGTTCAGCAAAAAAGAACTCGTTGATGAAAGGATTGTACACAGCACCCAGTACCATCTTCCCTTCATGCTCCACAGCAATGCTTACACAGCAAATAGGAATACCATTGGCAAAGTTGACCGTACCGTCAATGGGATCGATGATCCACTTATAGGTAGAGTCTTGTACAATTTCACCGGCTTCTTCACTTAAAATATAGTGCTTGGGGAAATTGTTGCGGATGACTTCAAAAATCGCCCGTTCGGCTGCATGATCGGCTTCGGTAACAAGATTGTTCACACCTTCTTTGTGATGAACTGCAAACTCGTTGTTGAAAAAATGGGTAAGCTGTGCTGCACCAGCCTTTGTGGCATCAATAAGGGTTTGTTTAAGCATGCGCAAAGATATAACGACGCCCCCAACCCCTGAAGGGGAGAAGAAAAAACATCCAACTATTACAATCAACTTGAAATAACAGCGCTGAAGGACTATTTTGCAGGTTCAACAAATACTTTCCGCCGGAGGCGGAGATGGGGGAATGCAACTGTCCGTTATCATCGTCAATTACAATGTAAAATTCTTCCTGGAGCAGTGTCTGCTTTCGGTGCACAAGGCTGTGGAAGGAATGGAGGCGGAGGTGTTGGTGGTGGATAATGCCTCAACCGATGGAAGTCGTGAATACCTGGAGCCGAAATTCAAAAACACCTATTTTACCTGGAATACAGAAAATATCGGTTTTGGAAAAGCCTGTAACCAGGCGTTGAAGCATGCATCGGGAGAGTATATTTTGTTTCTCAACCCTGACACGGTGGTGCCGGAAGATTGCTTTACAGCCTGCCTCTCATTTTTCAACCAAACAGCAGATGCTGGTGCCTTGGGTATTCGTATGCTGGATGGAAGCGGTAAATTTTTACCGGAGAGCAAGCGTTCGTTCCCATCACCTGCCACGTCGTTTTATAAACTCAGCGGCCTTTCTTATTTATTTCCCCGTTCCAAAACTTTTGGCCGTTATCATCTCGGGTATTTGAATGAACATCAAAACCATGAAGTAGATGTGTTGGCCGGTGCATTTATGATGATCCCGAAAAAAGTACTGGATCAAACGGGTGGCTTCGATGAGAACTTCTTTATGTATGGGGAAGATGTAGACCTGAGTTACCGCATTCAAAAAGCGGCCTGTCCCGCTACCGGCGGGAGTTATAAGAATTATTATTTCAGCGAACGATCCATTCTGCACTTTAAAGGCGAAAGCACTAAAAAATCATCAGCCAATTATGTGCGGATGTTTTACGATGCCATGCGTCGGTTTGTAAACAAACATTATTCATCGTCCAGTGCAGGCGTATTTACTACATTAATCAATGCTGCTATTTGGGTAAGGGCATTCATGAGTTTGGTAAAACGGTTTATTCAACAGGTGGGGCTTCCGCTGTTAGATGCAGCGCTGATCTTTTTCAGTTACCTGCTGTCGAAATTTGTATGGACGAAATTTGTTCGTCCGGACATTCAATATCAAAACAAGTTATTGTGGACATCCTTTATCGTTTTCTCCTTCCTGTTTTTGATTGTGAGTTATTACACAGGGTTGTACGATAAACAGTTCCGGTATAAAAATCTCTGGCGCTCTACATTTATCTCTTTACTGATTATATTGGCCGCTTATTCGTTGCTGCCGGAAGAATACCGTTTTTCAAGAGGGATGGTGCTCATGGGTTCATTCTTCAGTTATGTTGTTTTGTATTTGTGGCGAAGGATCTTATTACAAACCGATGTGCTGGAAAGGGCAGTAGAAAAAGATGATTATTTTTCATTGGTGGCAGGTACACGGGCCGATCTGCAAAAAGTAAACAATCTTTTACAGCAAAATGGCCGCACACAAACCATTCAGGGGTTTGTAAGTCCGTTGAATGAAGAACATGCGTTGGGAAATGTAACTGAGTTGCGGCAGTTGCTGCAAAATACACCGGCCAATGAACTCATTCTTTGCCAGAGTAATTCTTTATCGTTTGCACAGATCATTCAACTGTATGAGCAAACAGGTAAACAGGTAAAACTTCGTTTACATGCCGAAGGCAGCGAAAGCATTGTTGCCAGCGATTCGAAAAACGAAGCAGGCGAAGTATTGCATCGGCAGCATTATCAAATTTCGCAGTCAGTAAACCTTCGGCTGAAACGGCTGATCGATTTCAGCAGTTCACTTTTTTTTCTGCTCAGCTTTCCCTTTCATTTGATCTTCCATAAAAAACCGGTTGGTTTGTTACAACACAGTGTGCAGGTTTTATTCAAACGAAAAACATGGATCGGTTATTCATCCAATCGTCCGCAATTACCGGTGTTACCGGTTTCCATTCTTGGTCCGGCTGGTTTGCCACACAGCAGCTCTACATTAAAAGAAGAGGGATTGTTACTGGCCGATGAATGGTATGCAAGGGAATATGAACCGCTTTATGATCTGAAGATCATCTTTGCGAATTATCAAAAATTAGGCAGTAAGTAAGGCCTTGAGTTATTACATTTGTCAACATTGAACGGTACGCATGTCAATATTTGAAATCAACCTCCCCAAGTCAGTCAGCAAGGCACTCAACCTGCCGGTCAATTCACCGAAGCGACAGCAGATCAAGGTGCTGAAAAAGCTGTTAAAGAAAGCCAGGCACACAGGCTTTGGTCAAAAGTACCGGTTTGATGAAGTGTTGAACAGCCGCCATCCGGGGAAACGTTTCCAGGAATTGGTGCCTGTACATGATTACAATAAAATTTACAAAGACTGGTGGCACAAAACACTGGAGGGCCATACCGATGTATGCTGGCCCGGCAAGATCAAATATTTTGCGCTCAGTTCCGGAACCAGCGAAGCATCCAGTAAATATATTCCCATCACCAACGATCTGATGCAGGGTAACCGCATTGCCATGATCAAGCAATTACTTTCATTACGCACTTATGAAAATTTACCGGTGCGCAGTTTGGGCAAAGGCTGGTTGATGTTGGGCGGCAGTACCGATCTGCAAAAAGGGCCGGGTTATTACTCCGGTGATTTGAGCGGGATTACGGCGAAGAAAATGCCGTTCTGGTTCAGCCCGTTTTATAAACCGGGAAAAAAGATTGCAAAAACCAAAGACTGGAATACAAAACTCGATTATATCGTTAACGAAGCACCCAACTGGGATATTGGTTTTGTGGTGGGTGTACCTGCGTGGATCCAGATGTGTATGGAGATGATCATTGAACGGTATCAGCTCAAGAACATTCATGAGATATGGCCCAACCTTGCCTTTTTTGTACATGGCGGTGTATCGTTTGAACCATACAAACATGGTTTTGCCAAATTACTCGGCAAACCACTCATCTATATTGAAACCTATTTGGCGAGTGAAGGATTTATTGCTTACCAGGCCAGGCAGGATGCAGATGGTATGCGCCTTGTAACAAACGAGCACATCTTTCATGAGTTTGTTCCGTTTGAAGCAAAGAATTTTGATGCCGATGGAAATATTGTAGAAAAGCCCGAAGCGTTGATGCTGCATGAGGTGGAAGAAGGGAAAGATTATGCACTGCTGCTGAGTACAAGCGCCGGCAGCTGGCGTTATTTAATTGGCGATACGATCCGTTTCACCAACAAGGAAAAATGTGAGATCGTTATTACTGGGCGCACCAAACACTTTTTAAGTTTGGTAGGCGAGCACCTGAGTGTTGACAATATGAACAAAGCCATTCAACTGGTAAGTGAAGAGTTGAATATTTCGATTCCCGAATACACGGTTGTAGGGGAGCCACATGGTAATTTCTTTGCACACCATTGGTATGTGGCATGCGATGATCATGTAAATACAGAAGAGCTGCGTACAAAAATTGATAATGCATTGAAAGAGATCAATGATGATTATGCGGTAGAACGTGGCAGCGCATTGAAAGATGTATTTCTGGATATTTTACCTGAATCAAGTTTTATGGAATTCATGAAGCTGAAAGGAAAAATCGGGGCACAACATAAATTTCCACGGGTGTTGAAAGGAAAAATGCTGGCCGACTGGCAGCAGTTCTTAACCACAGGGAAGCTGTAAAAAATAACGCCACAGCTGGCGCTGATTAAACAGATAAAAAACGGATTTTTATTGGCTGACGATCTGCTCAATCCGTTTGATCCTTGTTGCTATCAATTCTTCTTAGACATGACCGAAGCGATCATCAAAGGTTTAGCATTGGGTTTATTACTGGCCATCAGTATGGGTCCGGTTATTTTTTCCATCATCAAACAAAGTATCAGCAACGGGCATAAAGGCGGGTTGAGTTTTGTGATGGGGGTAGCTGCCAGTGATCTTACACTTGTGCTGGTGAGCAATATTTTTACCGAACTGTTCAACCGTCTTCTCAAATTCGAAAAAGTAATTGGATTGGGTGGCAGTGTTTTGCTGATTGGTATTGGTATTTACTTTCTCTTTTTTAAGAAAATGAAGATGAATGACCTGGGCGATGGCATCGAAATGAAACGAACTGCAGGCGATTATGTGCGTATTTTTTTCGCCGGTTATTTCATGAACACACTCAATCCAACAGTGATTGCCTTTTGGTTTACCTGGGCAACGGCATTTGTTACCATGCCGGTTACCGAACGCATTGCAACGTTTGCTGCCTGTTTAATTGTTGTACTGGTGGCCGATCTCTTGAAAGTATTTCTGGCAAACCGTTTACGAAGCAGGCTTACATTGAAAACCATTACCCTTATTAATAAATTATCGGGCACAATCTTAATTGTGTTTGGTATTGTATTGATCATTGGCATACTGGTTTACAAAAACAACGGTTAGTTCAATTGGTCTTTACTTCTTAACAAAGCATTTCATTTTTCTGTTGTTCTTTTATTGCTTACGTATGAAACCGATCTTTCTGTTTTTAATTCTTTTAATCGCTGCCACACAGGCAGAGGCACAATTCAACGAGCTGGTGCTGCGCAAAAATGGTATCGCCAAAAAGCGGTATGCAGAAGGTGCTGTTATTACACTTCAAACCAAACTCGGATTAAAATACAGCGGCATCATTTACCTGATCCAGAACGATAGTATTTATTTTTCAGATGGCGGTATTCACAAGCGTGATATTGCTGTAGTGTTTAAACGGGCTTCGAAGAAACATACGATTATCCCTTTCAGCAAAGAAGCATTTTTGTACAGCAACCTGGGTATTCCGTTGTTCACGGCAGGTCTTGTAATCAGTGGTGAACCGTTGTTGAATTCGGCACTGTCAGGTATAGGCCTGGTGTACGTTCCTATTGTGTTGTACAACGCACAACAACTTATTTTTAAAAGCAACAAACGGTATCGTATCGGCGATAAATATGATCTGCAGGTCCTCGATCTTTATCCTTCGGAAATACTGCCCGAAAAAAAACAGTAATGTATCTTGCAGCAATGGCAGCAGCTAAATCCAATACCGGTACCAACACATTTTTCAAGCGTACACTTCGTTTTCTGAAACGGTTGTTCATCACCCTGTTTATTGCACAGTTTGTCTATATTATTTTGCTGAAATGGATCGATCCGCCTATTACCATCACGCAACTGGTAAGTGTGGTAAAAGGCGAAGGCCTCAAACGGGATTACATTAACATTGAACAAATGAGCAGTAACGCACGGCTTGCTGTGATTGCAGAAGAAGATCAGTTGTTTCCTGATCATGGCGGGTTTGACTGGAAGAATATTGAAAAGGCAATGGAGCACAACGAAAAAAAACCATCCCGTATACGTGGTGCATCTACTATTTCACAACAAACAGCCAAGAATGTGTTTTTATGGCAGGGGCGAAGCTGGTTCCGCAAAGGATTGGAAATATATTTCACCAAAATGATCGAGTGGATTTGGGGAAAGAAACGAATATTGGAAGTGTACCTCAACGTGGTGGAAATGGGTAAGGGAGTGTATGGTATTGAGGCAGCAGCAAAGCAATATTATAAGAAGTCTGCAAAACAACTTACACGTGCAGAAGCTGCACAAATAGCTGCAGCATTACGCAATCCAAAAAAGTACACAGTAAAACCCTTATCGCCACAGGTGGCCTCACGTTCGCAATGGATTTTGCGGCAAATGAATAACCTGGAAACTGACGAAGATATTCAACTGCTGATACGGGATGATGTACAACCAAAAGCAGCAAAGAAAAATAAGCGATCAGCGAAGTAATGCATCAACTGCTTTTGCAGCCTTTTGAAACCGTTCTTCAAAATTTCCACTGATAATCGTCCAGGGAGTTGTTTGCTGTTGCATCAGTTCTTTGTACACTGCAAACAGATCGTTGCGTACTTTTTGTTCGGGGTATTCACGAAGCTCATCTTCCACCCAGGGAATATCGGGTTTGCACAGCAGGTAGAGATCGTATTTCTGTTTTTTCAACTCCTGTAATATCCACGGATCGCAGGAGCCAAATACCACTTCGCTCCACACTTTCATTACATGCATATCCGTATCAAAGAAGATTGTGTTCACTTGTTTCTCAAGTGCATCAACGGTGTACTTTTCGGCGAGTTCGGTTTGGTTTTTTGCAATCACCAGTAAATCTTCCGCCGTATAAGGCCGTCCCAACATCAGTAAATATTCACGGGCATACTCCGGACACCAAACTGATTGATAATGCCTTGCCAATCGTTCGCTCAAAAAAGATTTACCTGTAGATTCCGGGCCGAGTAAAACAACTTTCTTCGGGAAGTTCATAAAGCTTGCAAAGTAATGGGTGATGCAATACAAAACAAGGGTAAAACTGCTATCGTAATTTTACTCTTCGTTTCCATTCTGCCAAACCAAAAACAGCAATGATCAACAGCACCACATAAAAAACACTGGTAAACACATATTGTTTTACAAAATACAGGGGTATACATGCAATATTGGTTGCGATCCACCAATACCAGCTTTCTACTTTCTTTTTTGTCATCAGCCACATGCCTGTAAAAGCAGTGGCAGCAGCAAAGGAGTCGGCCCAGGGAATGGCACCCGGTGCAAAATTTTGTTTGAGATAAACCAAGGATCCGTATAGTGCAATGTAAAAGCCGGCAAAGAACAAAACCTGATACAGGATCCAGCGCCTGTTGGAAAAACTGATGTGCAACACCTGTTGATGTTGATTGTCTTTTTTGGTCCACAACCACCAGCCATACACATTCATAACCGTATAGTAAATATTTACGGCCGCTTCACCCAGCAAATGCTGTTTGTAACTTAACCAGATATAAATGCTGGTGCTTACAATGCCAAACGGAAATACAAGAATGTTTTCTTTACGGCTATACCAAACGCTGGCAATACCCAGCAACACAGCAATGTATTCGGGGAGTGTTGTGCCCCGCATGCCAGTTGCAAACTGCTGCCAGATAGTATCCATCATGTTTCAAAAATGCATTGAAATTTTCAGATTGAGGGCTAAAAATTTTTCGGGCATCTTTGCAAAAATGTTTGTGATATGACGATTGCTGTTTTAGGTGCCGGCATGGTAGGCCGTGCCATTGCACTTGATCTTGCTCCGGTATTTGATGTTACTTCAGTTGATATAAGTGAACAGAACCTGCAGCTTTTACAACAAAAATCAACGAAAGTGAAAACAATTGTTGCTGATCTGCAAAATACAGAAGGGTATGCTTCTCTTTTACAACCGTTTGATATTGTTGTAACGGCTGTGCCTGGTTTTATGGGTTTTGCAACATTGCAAGCAGTGATCAATGCCGGAAAAAATGTAGTGGATATTTCTTTTTTTCCGGAAGATGCATTGCAGTTAGATGCATTGGCGAAAGAAAAAAATGTAACGGCGATTGTTGATTGTGGCGTGGCACCGGGTATGAGTAACTGGATCATTGGCCGCTACAATGCAGAAATGAAGATCAATGCCTTTGAAATTTATGTAGGCGGATTACCCCTGCATCCACAACCACCCTTCTTTTACAAAGCACCGTTTTCGCCCATTGATGTAATTGAAGAATATACAAGGCCGGCACGGTTAAAAGAAAATGGAGTGATTGTAACGAAACCTGCTTTAACCGATCGGAAGATGATGAGTTTTGAAGGTGTGGGCACTCTCGAAGCATTTAATACTGATGGCCTCCGTTCTTTGTTGTTCACCATGCCGCATATTCCTACACAGATTGAGCAAACACTCCGTTATCCCGGTCATGTTGATTTGATTGTGGCATTGCAACAAAGCGGTTTTTTCAGCACCGATAAAATAATGATCGAAGGAACGGCAATCGCTCCCCTGCAACTCACTTCACAACTGCTCATCAAGCAATGGAAGCTGGGTGAAACAGAAGAAGAAATAACGGTGATGAAAGTACTTGTGCATGGTGAAGGGAAAACAATTGAATACAACCTGCTCGATACATTTGATATGGCCACACAAATTTCCTCCATGGCACGTACAACAGGTTATGCCTGTACGGCAGCGGTTCACTTACTGACGAGGAACATGGTTACCAAAAAAGGAGTGTTTCCGCCGGAATTGTTAGGTGATGATAGAAACTGTTTTGATTTTGTATTGAAGTATTTGGCGGAACGAAATGTGAATTGGGTAAAGAAAACATCATAAAACTTTCATTGGTGCTGCTTGTGAGGAACCTATTTTTGAATTAGATTTACCAACTCAATTAAAAAACAAATACTATGATACGTCACGCAACGGCCGTTTGGAATGGCTCAGGTAAAGAAGGTAACGGACAGCTTACAACACAAAGCACCGTATTAACAAATACGCAATACTCTTATCTCTCCCGTTTTGAAAGCGGAGTAGGTACAAATCCGGAAGAGCTGGTAGCAGCTGCACATGCAGGTTGCTTTGCTATGAAGCTGAGCTTTGTACTGGGTGCAGCAGGGTTTACACCTGAAAAAATTGATGCGAAATGCGAGATCACCTTTGTGGATGGAACATTGTCGAAATCGCACCTGACCGTATCTGCCGCTGTACCAGGAATTGATGAAGCTAAATTCCAGGAGTGTGTAAAAGATGCAGAGCAAAACTGCCCGATTTCTAAATTATTAGGAAAGGGATTGGAGATCAGCAGCACAGCTACACTGGTTGCATAAAATACTCATCATTATTTATCCAGCCGGTTTTCAATGGAAGACCGGCTGTTTTATTTTACAGTATGGAAAAAGTAAATCTTGCCGAAAAATTCAACCTGTTTACAGAGCACTGGAGTCCTCAAATTGCCGGCGAACTAAACGGACAATATGTAAAACTGGTAAAGTTCAAAGGTCCGTTCACCTGGCATCATCATGAACAGGAAGATGAATTGTTTTATGTGGTGAAGGGGAGTTTTGAAATGGAATTCCGTGACCGTGTTGAAACCATTCATGAAGGAGAATTTATTATTGTGCCGAGAGGTGTTGAACACCGCCCCAATGCAAAAGAAGAGGTACAGGTGTTATTGTTTGAACCAGCCACTACAGTAAATACAGTAAATACAGGAAATGTAGAAAATGAGTTTACGAAGAAAGCGCAGGGGCGTTTGTAAGTACATGCAGCATTAAAGTGCTTTACTTATGCAGCTTGTATGTTATCATTACAGCCAAACGTTTTCTTGAATCATTTTACAACTGGCGCCATTAGCGAACATTACTGATGCTGTTTTTTGCCGTATCATGTTTTGTTTTTAACACATTGGATATTGTTGTATAACGGGTGCCAAGATTCTGTAAGGCAGATTGTACGAGCTGCATTCGTTGCTCAACAAGTAAGAAAGCAGATTGAACGGTTGCAGGGTTGTCTCCGTTTAACGCACGTTGTAAATCAAACAACGCATTCTGCAGGTTATTGATATTGCTGCGGCTGGTGTTGATGCCTGTTCTGTTTGATGTGTTGTCATTATTCAGAAGGTCTTCTATTTCAAATATCGTTTGTAATAAACTATTTAACTGTGCTTTGCTATAGGTTGAACTCTCTCCTCCTGGATTCGGCGCAATTGAACTCGCTGTTTTATTGGAACGGGAAGAGTTGTGATCCTGTGCACGTGTAGTGGCACTATCGCCCACTTCAATAATTGTTTGATCATTGATATGAATTTCATATTCAGCTGTAATGCTGTAATTCCCCGCATCCAAACCTGTAAATTCAAATTCGCCGTAATCATTTGTGTGAAGTTTGCGCATTTGTCCACCGGGGTTTTTACCCCCTTTTACAATAATACCTTTAATTGGATTGCCAGGCCGTGCTTCTGTTCCTGAGGGACTGGAAGATCCTTGGTTACCGGCCAGTATTGCAGGTTCGCCTTTTGTGGTGTTCGTATTAAAATAAAGCGGCAGACTTTTTACAAAAACGGGCGATTCTTCAAACGCAGCTGATGGAAGATTGCTGCGGTTGGTTGATTCCGATTGAGAAGTAACAGCAATGTTACTACGTGGGCTCCAGATAAAATCAGGTTGTGCGTCTTCATCGTTATCACCAAATTCAAGACTGATTTGAAATACACCCGGCGCACTAACGGTTTCGGCTAACTGCGTTGCATCACGGGTGGTACCATCGCTGAACGTACCCATTACTTTAAAATTTGTTGTTGTATGTCCGGTTGTTCCGTCACCAATAGTAACAACTGCCTGTTTTATGTTGGATCGGGAAGTATTGATATTTGCTTTTTGTGTTGATGACTGAAATGGAATCGTAAGTTCTGTGAATCCCGGCTTTTTTCTAACAATGATGTCGTTAATGGGAACCGTTCTGCCATCACTTAAGCGGGCCGTAGCTGTAAAACGATCACTCATTCCATCACCATCTGTATCGCTTCCAATAACAATGATTCCTTTGGTGTTGGAACGGGAGGTGTTGATATTTGCCTTTTGCAGTAAGGAATCCGGGGTATTTCCACCATCGCCTTTAATCGTGTTTTTATTACTTCTTACAGTATTGTGATTTGCTTTCAGTACACCGGTTCCTTCATTGGGAGCATCGAACACTAATTCGAATGCATCATAGCCCAGCAGCACTTCACCCGCCACATCAATACTTTTTATGTCTGATTTAGCCATATAATACTGATAACCTTTTCGGGTAGATACGACGCCATCAATTTCTACTGAATAAGTTCCCGTTGGTACATTGGCAAACCAAAAAGCACCATCAGCATCGGTTGTGGTGCTGGCAATAACTGCACCTGTAGTTGCATTCAGCAAATGGACTTGAATGCCATCCAGCTCTGTTGTTTCTTTTTCGCCCGATGAGCGTTGTTGTGAACTATCCCCTCCTCCATTGCGACCCGCTTTGATTGTTAATCCACCAATTGGATTTCCTGCTACTGATGCAACACAGGTTGAACAACTGTACCCACTATTTTCGGAATAGAACGGTTGGTATTGTCTGCGGCCGGTAGGTAATCCGCTTCCTGTTTCTCTTGAACGTTTACCGGTTGCCATACCGCTGCTATGCTCTCTTGAAAAAAGTGTTATGCTTACACCGGTATTGGCCGCCAATCCTGCAGCTGCATAACTTGCTGATGCTGCCCCGCCACCTGTGCTGTGAGAGCGATTAGTAACAATGCCCGTATTCCCATTTGCTGTACGATGAATAATTCTGCCCGAAATAAGAGAACCGGCTGCCTGTAAACCCTGGTTTACTTTTTCACCAAAGGTGGCTCCCTGGGTTTGTTTCGGTACAGTGGTATTCATTGAAATACGGTTGGGCATTCCTCCGTCAAGTTTTGCTTTGTAGTTTGCTGCATCATCGGGACAGGAGAATGTATGTTCTTCCACTGTTCCATCGGGTCGTGTGGTTTTTGTAATAACAGGTCCGCAACTTTCTCCAGTAATACGATCGTTACTTTGATTGCTGCGTGTTTTTGTTTTCAAAACCCGCTTGTTCTCCGGGTTAATGATACTTGCTCCATCATTATCCCCATCAGGGTTGTTGAAATTGGCTGGTGAATATTGTCTTCTTCCGGTTGGTAATCCACTGGCCGCATCACGACTTCGTTTGCCCGATGCCATGCCACTGCCCGCCTCTCTGCTTCTTCGGCCTGTTGGTAAACCGCTGGCTGCATCACGTCCGGATTTTGTTTCAAATGTTTTAATGAATGATACGCCAACATTAATGGTTTGCCAGTTTCGTTTTTGTTCAACAGGTATATCAATGCCTTGCTGCGGGTCAAATAACTGGATGGAAGAAGATGATTGTAAAAAATCGGTTGATAATAAAAATGATGAGCTGGTACCAACAGGATATGAAAACGAAAGAGATCCATTAAAACCCGGAAACAAGGATTTAGTTCCTGCATCGAAACGATACAACGGACGAACGGCTCCCTGCTGCCCAATCGTTAAACCTCCGCTTTGATTGAAAAAGACGCCTCCCTTGATGGCTGCAATAAATTGTGCCCGTTGGCCCAACCGAAGCGAAGGACCAACTAACAAATATGCATTTTGTGATGGTGAACTTGTAACAGTACTTGTTAACGGAAATTTCCTGTCAATCATGAATTGGTTGATGGCCGAAGTATTGAGCTTGCCGTTGATAAAACCACCGTTGACAGCCAGACCCATTGTGCCAAAAAAGTATTGGCTTGTAAGCCCTGTTACTAAACCATTGCCACGAAACAACGAAAATTCATTGCTGTTGATTCCAAACGACGCACCGGAGTTGATGCCAAACTGCCAGTCATTGCCACTATTGATGATACCCGAAGAATTTTTAAAGAGGGGGGCTTGCTGCGCACAAACAACATTAAAGGCCAGAAGCAGGCATGAAGCAAGCAACAGATTTTTCATGATGTGAATTTTAGTTCTGTGTAAAATAGAAAAAGAAAAAGGAAAGTTCAAGCAAATCGCACTCTAATTGCTGCCGTAAACCGGATCGATAGTGGATGTTCTTTTCATAACGATGTGCTTGTACAAGTAAATCAACTTGCTGTGTCAAATGCTACTCCTTACTGTTATTTTATTTTCGAAAAAGCATAGCCACCACAATTGGGGGTAAAAACCCAACTCTGCGATAAGAGCAGGCTGCGGCTGACACTCCCTTGCCGCAGATGACCTATTTTTGCCCCATGCGTTTGTTACTCACCACCCTTAATGCGAAATATATTCACCTCAACCTGGCGATCCGCATCCTGTATGAGTTGAATAAGCACCACGAAGGTTTGTCGTGGAAGGAGTTTACGATTCGCATGGATGTGGAGGAGATGGCGAAGGAATGTGCCGGGTATGATGTAGTAGCATTCAGCTGTTATATCTGGAACATTACACAAACATTGAAAGTGGCGGAACGGATCAAAGCCATCAACCCCAACTGTAAAATTCTATTGGGCGGACCGGAAGTGAGTTACGAATGGGAAGAGATCATTGCCAAAGATTGTATTGATTATATAATTACCGGTGAAGGTGAAATTCCGTTCCATGAATTTTTAACCCATTACCCGCATGTAGAAGCCGTTCCCAATCTTGTTTACAAAGTGGATGGCGAAGTACGCTACGAAGAAAAATCGGTGACCTATGATGTAAGCAATTTCATTGGTGTGAATCCTTACATCAACGATCCGGTTGAAGACTTATACAACAAAGTATGTTATATCGAAACAAGCCGTGGTTGTCCGTACAAATGTGGTTTTTGTTTGGCAAGCCTCGATAACAATGTGCGTTACCTGCCCATGGCCGATATTAAAAGTAACCTGCTTTATTTAATGACGCATGGCCGTGTGATCAAATTCCTCGACCGTACGTTTAACATGAAACGTGATTTTACACTGGATGTATTTCAATTCATACTCGACAATCACAAGCCGGGGAATGTATTTCAGTTTGAAATCACGGCTGATATCCTGCATCCCGATATCATTAAGTTCATCAACGAGAAAGTGCCGAAGGGTTTGTTCCGTTTTGAAATCGGTATTCAAACCGTGAACCAAAAAGCCAACTTGGAAGTAAGCCGCAAACAGAATTTTGAAAAAACAAAAGGCATCATTAAACAGGTGCAGGATGTGGTGGATCTGCATCTTGATCTGATCATTGGTTTACCACTTGATTATTTTGAAGACATCAAGTACAGCTTTGAAGAAGTATTCAAACTCTTTGCACCGGAACTGCAATTGGGCTTCCTGAAATTCCTACGAGGAACACCGGTACGCAAAACAGCTGCTGCTCATGGTTATATCTACGATCCGGTTGCACCTTACCAGATCATCGAAAGCAATTACCTCAGCAAAGAAGAATTGCGACAGGTTACCTTGGCCGAAGAAGCATTGGAAATATACTGGAACAAGCCACGGGCCATCAACACACTCAAGTATGTTACGGCGTATTACAGCGTGTTCGATTTCTTACAAGGGTTGGGTCATTACTTTGAAACGCATTGCGACTTACACAAGCACGACCTGAAAGATGTGTACACGATCCTGTTTGCGTATGCAAAAGAAACTTATCCTGAAGATGCGGTATTACAGCAACTCATCAGCATCGATTATTATCTCCAGCATAAAATAAAACCAGTGTCACTGTTGTTGCCCGAACTTGATGCATCCATTAAACAGCAACTCATTGAAGCCAACAAGCTCAATCATCACAAACTGCGTTTTGCGATGTTGCCTGTAACATTCAACTGGCAGGAGTTTGTGCAGCACAACCATATTATTGCAGCCGATGCTGTTTTGGCCATTTCGTTTGATGGAAAACAAAAAGCAGAAGTGCTGGAAAGAATTGAAATTAATACGCAGCGGTTTTGAATTGCTTTGTAAGTTTAGAATGTCGATTTCATCAGTATCAAATTTAAATACTATAAAAGTATTTTAGTACATGCGCCGGTTCCTGCAAACTTATAAACAGGTATTTCTTTATGCGGCATCCTTGGTCGGCATTTTGATCTTATTGCAGTTGCTGCAATACAAGCTGGTGCTCATCAATCATTCTCAAGAACTTTATATTCTCAGTATTGCGGTTGTATTTGCCGGTTTAGGGATATGGCTGGCGTTAAAACTAGTGAAGCCAAAAACTGAAATACAAACAGTAGTGGTTGAAAAAAAGCTGTACGTAAAAGAGTTGTCTGAGAATGAAAAAGAGCAATTGGAAACCGAGCGCCAAAAGCTTGGCCTCAGCACACGGGAACTGGAAGTGCTGCAGCTGATGGCTGAAGGCTTGAGCAACCAGGAAATTGCTGATCGTCTATTTCTTTCGCTGGCAACGGTGAAAACACACTCTTCCAAATTATTTGAAAAACTGGATGTGAAACGAAGAACACAGGCGGTGGAGAAAGCAAGACATCTGAACTTGATTGCATGACCCTCATTCTTTGGTAGCAATTCTCCTCACATGAATCAATTTCATACTTTAGTATGAGGGCTCTTAGTAGTCGAATCGCCATCTTTACTCCCTAAAATCTCTTGTATGAAAAAAAGTGTTCTTGTTTTTGGTCTTATCTCCGGTCTTATCGTTTCTGCACTCATGGCGATCAGCATGATCTATATGTATAACAACCCGAACGCTAATCATGGTGCCGGTTCGATGGTGGTTGGTTACCTGAGTATGCTGGTAGCGTTCTCTTTGATTTTTGTTGCGGTGAAAAATTACCGGGATAAGCAAAACGGTGGCGTTATCAGTTTTGGGAAAGCATTGAAAATTGGGTGTCTGATTGCACTCATCGGCTCTACGATGTATGTGATCATGTGGGCTTTTCTGTACAATTTCTATATGCCCGATTTTATGGAGAAGTATTGTGCCCAAATGATCGAGAATGCAAAAGCAACTTCCACTCCCGCCAAACTGCAACAATTAACCGAGCAATTGAATACACAAAAGGAAATGTATAAGAACCCGTTGTTCTTTGTATTGTTTACCTATTTTGAAATTCTACCGGTTGGATTGATTGTTTCATTGATTTGTGCCTCACTGTTAAGGCGTAAAATCGTCATAGAAACCCCCTAAAACTTCCCCGGTTGTATGGCTTTCAAAAAGTCATCCTTCCTTCTTGTTGAAACTTCAATGGTGGAATTATCTGTAAGGGTTACAAAGCCACCTTTCCCTTTGTTATAGGCTTTGATATAAGTAAGATTAATTAAATGGGAGTTGTGAATACGGAAAAACCTGAAATCGGATAACAGTTCCTCAAATTCTTTCAGCGTTTTTGCTACAACAAGTTTCTTTTTATCTTTTAAGTGAAGTGTGGTATAGTTTATTTCACTTTCGCACCGGATGATTTCATCTATTTCAAGAAATACCAAGCCTGTTGTTACCGGAACACATATTTTTTTTGAGACACCCTGTATATTTTTTAAGTTGTGAAATAAAATTTCAAGCCTGGCTGCAGTATCATTTTTTATTGCTTTTTCTTTAAATTTCTGAATCGCAAAAGACAGGTCATCTTTGTCGATAGGTTTCAAAAGGTAATCCAATGCACTGAATCTGAACGCCTGCACTGCAAATTTTTCGTATGCGGTTGTGAAAATTACATCAAACGAAGTTCTGTCAACAGATTTTAAAAGGTCAAATCCTGTTCTGTCATGTATTTGTACATCCAAAAAAACCAGATGCGGTTTTAATTCCTGTATGGCTTTTATTCCGTCTTCAACAGTAAGAAATGCTCCTAAAAAAGTTATTTCCTTTTCGTGATGCGTTGTAATCAGATGCTTTAACCGGTCTATACAATGCTGTTCGTCATCGATCAAAATTGCTGTTGTCATGGCGCTGATTTAGTATGTTTCCAAAGGAAGGCTAAGCTCTACTCGTGTACCTTGAGCAAGATCAATCAACTGAATGCCTGCTGATTTGTTTTTCACTTTATTGAGTATGTTAATACGGGCATTTGTTATCTTCATACCTACCGATTTTTTTTCAGTTGTTTCGTGCCGGGTATTAATTTCTTCCGACTGCTTTCGCCCTATACCATTATCTTCTACCACACATTTAATCATTGCATCTTGCTGAAAAACATGGATAAAAATTTTTCCGGCACCGTCTTTATGAGCGATGCCATGCCATATACTGTTTTCAACAAAAGGCTGGAGCAGCAGGGGTGGTATAAGCGTATTTTCCGGATCAATAATGTTGTCGATTTTTATTTCATACTGAAATTTATAATTTAAGCGCATGCACTCAAGCTGCATATAAAGTTCCAGTGCTTTTAAATCATCTGCAAGGCAAATTTCTTTTTTTTCTGAGTTTTCCAATACCAGCCGCATCAACTTTGCAAATTTGGTTAAATAATTACCGGCAATATCCGTTTTCTGATTACTGATGAAATTCCCGATTGAATTAAGTGAGTTAAACAGAAAATGCGGGTTCATCTGTGCACGCAAAGCTTTCATTTCTGTTTCGGCGACTTCTGCTTTAAACTCAGCCTCCTTTTGCATAACTACTGCATTCCGCTTGCGTTGATAAAACAGGAATGATAAAATACCTCCAGCCAGCAAAATACCAGCACCAAATAAAATGGCATGCCTGGTTGTTTTTTCCTGTTGAATCTCAGATTCATGTGTTGCCTGAAGAATAGCTTCTTTTTTGGCAAACTCCACCGCTTCTTGTTGTCGGGCTACATTTTCAATTACTTCTTCATTTATAGTGCTGTCTTTCAAGTCAATATGTTTACTTAATGCATGGTAGGCTTCTTTATAATTTCCCGACTTGCCGTAAGCAACACTCAAACCTAACCATGCATTTGATTCCAGAACTTTATTACCTGCATCGTTTGCATAATTGACAACTGTTTGAAATAAAAGCCTGGCTCTGCTGTATCTTTCTGCAAGCGGAACTGTATTGTTATTAAAGAACGATTCAGGCGCTGTGCATAAAAGTTCGCCGATATTAACATCAACATGTTTTACATCCTGCTCGAACTTAAGTTCATTGAAAATGGCCCTTGCTTTGCTCATATATGCATAAGATGAATCATACTCATGCTGATTTTTCAGAATAATTCCGATACTGTTCAATAACTCAGCGGTTTTTCTCCGCTGGTTCAGTTTTGTGCTTAATGACAGAGCCTTTTTAAAGTAAAATAAAGAACTGTCGCTTTTTCCCTGCTCATCGTATGTTATACCGATGCCCTGGTAAATGAATGCAGTGTTTGATTCATCGTTGATTGGTGTGGCAAGATGAAGTGCGTTTCTGTATTCCGTCAGAGCCGTTGTATAGCGCCTGAGTATACGGTTATTCCGTGCAATATTTGTAATGGTAGTAATATATTTCGGAAGCAGCTTTGCCTTTTCATAGTAAGCTCCCGCTTTGATGTAGTAATCCGTAGAAGCTGCAAAGTCACTTATATATGAATAACAAACGGCAACATCATTGTGGAGCGTTCCCAGAAGTTCGGTATCATTTTCCCGGAGTGCGTATTCAATTGCTTTTTTGAAATGATTGATTGCTTCATAATATTCTGACTGCAGTTGTGCAATGAATCCTCTTTGACGGAAAACTTTAATAGTGCCTGTTTTTGAATTTGTTTCCTTGTAAGCTGAATCCGCAAGATGTATGTACTGGTCAGCAGCAGAAAAGTCACCATTTCCTGTCAATTCGATCGCTTTGTACAAATAGGCCCTCGCAAGCTTTTCTTTTGCATTTAGTTTTATAGATAATGAAATTGCTTCGTCTAAAATCCTGATGGTTTCCTCAAAATCTTTGGATCCGGCATAAACCTCGAAAAGCAAATTAATTCTTATCGTATCTTCTTTTGTATAGGCTTTTAGTCTAACATCCAGCGAATCGTTATGTTGTGCATGGCAGTTGTTGTACAGGGAGCCTGTCCACATCATCAGTAAACAGGCGATAGTTATTTTTCGCATAGCAGGTGGTCTACGTCTGGTGTAATAAAAAATTAAGATACCCCGTCTTTTTCAAATTATCAATCAACCGCTGCAAAAAATAAATGAGTACAGGCATTTAATCAATACCGCTTGCCTCTGGTATCAAGCCTGATTATGTTTACAACATCATTCACCCCAAAATTAGTTTTATGAAAAAGATGTTTTTTACTGCAGCAGTGCTGTTAACATGTATTTGTACAGACAATCTTTTTGGCCAAACCAAACAAAAGCCAG
>CAYMSG010000011.1:0-22235 GCA_964392955.1 uncultured Chitinophagaceae bacterium
TGTGATATTGAAACGTCCGCAGCTTACACTGAAAAACAGTACATTTTGTCCCATCACTTATTACGTGCTTGAAAAGTTAAGTAGTGAAAAATAAATTATTGTGTTTTTAACAAGCAGCTATTTGTAAATTTCTGATGGACGAGAATTAATCTTTACTTTCATGTTGTTAAACAAAACGATGTATGTGTTTGGTTTACCGGATGCATGCAACACTTCATCATCACACAAAACTTATAGTATGAAAACAGTTAAACAGGCATTTTTTTTCGTAGTACTCGTATCAACTATTACCGCTTGCTCTAAATCGTTTATGATTGATGGGAAAAAAGCCCGGCAGGTAACTGTTACTGATTTGGGTGAAATGTATTCAACTTATAACATGTCGGAAGCTGAACGCCGGGAAGTAAGTAGCCAGTTAGATAACAAAGCATTGCTCGATGAAATAATCCGCTATTCAAAAGAAAATACCTGGCCCGATGGAGTAAATACATTGGACGACCGGTTGAACAGCCGCACAACGATGGCGAAATATAATTTTTACAAAGTGGCCACTTTCGGCAGCAGGACTATTGTAAGTATTCCTAAGGAAAAAAACGGGCACATGCCTGCTTCCTTTGTACCTACTGGCCCCATGTATATGATATTTGCCAGTTCCGTAGTGAAAATGAAATAAGTGCATGCACAAATAAAAGAATCAAAGGTCTTTCGGGGCCTTTTTCTTTTGACTGTGTACAAAAAAATATCCCCACCTGGAAAGGAGGGGATTTGGCTAATCAGTTACCATTAACCATTAAACCTTATCATCACACAAATAGACTGAATAGTTTTTTTACAAGTTGCATGGAATTGTCAAAAAAATGCAAGGAGTCGGGAGTACAGGGGAAAGAAAAATTTTATGGGCAAAAAAAAACCTCTTCCGTAAAGGAAGAGGCGCTAATCAGTTACCATTAACCATTAAACCTTATCATCGTTGGCAAAATAGAGAATTTTTTTGAATTATTGTTGAAACGTTAAATTATTTCCAGGCGGGTTTGAAATTCTTGGCATACCTGTCGAAACTTACTTTGCCATATTTTTTTTCGGCAAAATATTTTATAACCATTTCCATTTCATGCACTTCCAGCATGCCTGCAATCGGCTGTGGATCATCGTTTACAGTGGGAATAATCACTGTTGTTGGATAGGAAAGCTCGCCGTTTGTAAGAGCAATTGCAATGTCGTTGGTCTTATAAGACGGGTTAAACTTATAGGTTTTGCCTTTCCATTTTACTTCTGCTTTTGTTTCGGCGTTTAGCTTAACGGTGTAAAAATTTGCATTCAGGTATTGAATAAGATCCTGGTTGCTGTATGTTTTACGGTCCATTACTTTACACCAGCCACACCAATTGGTGTACAGATCAATTAACAACGGGCGTGGTTCTTCTTTCATTTTTTGCTCAGCTTCTTCCAGGCTGATCCATTGCAGTTTTTCTTTTAGCTGTGGTTGCTGAAATGAACTGATGCAAATAAAAAGAAACAACAGGGCGGAATAAAAACGCAACTTTTGCATAGTATTTTTGTTACTTGTACAAATTTAAACGCTTTCACGTGCATAAAATTGTTATTTCTGTTACCGGCGCCAGTGGATCCATCTATGCGAAACTCTTACTGCAAAAGCTTTCCGCTGTGAAAGAGCAATGGACAGACGTGTCGGTTGTAATGACGGAGAATGCGAAAGAAGTATGGCGCACAGAGTTGCAGGATGAGGAATACAAAAATCTTCCCTTTAAAGTCTATTCAACAACTGATTTTACAGCCCCCTTTGCATCCGGTTCCGGACAATACAATACCATGATCATTGTCCCCTGCAGCATGGGCACATTGGGGCGTATTGCAACAGGTGTGTCAAACGATTTGATCACCCGTGCTGCTGATGTGGTGTTGAAAGAACGGAGAAAGCTGATCTGTGTGGTGCGTGAAACACCTTACAATCTCATTCATATCAGAAATATGGAAACGGTTACGCTTGCAGGAGGTATTATTTGTCCGGCAACACCAAGCTTTTACAGCGTGCCGAAAACAATTGAAGAAGTTGCTGCAACGGTTGTTGATCGGGTTTTGGATCTGGCGGGGATTGATATTAAAACATATCGTTGGGGGAAATGATGATAATGAATAATGAGTGATCAATCATGAGTTTGATTAATCTCCACCACCTCCGTCTCCTCCACCACCATCACTTCCGTCTGAACTATCACCTCCATCATCATACGAATCATAACTTCCACCATCACCGGAATAATTTCTATCAGCAGACTCGTTTGCATGAAGTGCTGTATTCCTGTTCTTTCCCCAACGAAAGAACAGAATCGTTACAACAATGGCAATGATAATACCGATCCACATATTTTTTACCTGGTCGTTAACTCTTCGTACACTGCCGTTAATGAACGTTCAATGCCGCCACCGATCCATTCAGTAACACCGGGAATTGATTTGTTCTTCAGAAATTCTTCTTTTGTTTTTCCTGCTTTTATTTCTGCTTCGCCAAATACCAACAGCTTTTCAAAATAATCCTGCATGGCTTTGATATCATTTGCTTTACCATACACTTCAAATCCTTCAGAAGCATGGCCGTACACAAACGTTGTTTTCTTGCTGAAGTGTTTTGTTGTTTTCTCCAGCACTTCCACCCAATTTTTAACAGATGCACCTGCTGTGCGGTCGATATAAGGGTAACGACGGTTGTTGATCAGATCACCCATGTGTACAACGTCAGCATGTTCAAAATGGATCAACGCATCACCATCGGTATGCGCTGCACCAAAATAATGCAGTGTAATTTTTTCGGCGCCTATTTTCTGGCTCCATGTTTTCCCAAATGTTTGATTGGGAAATAATTGTTTGTCTTCTGTTTTACTTTGTTTAGCTACACGTTCCTGGTTTGCTTTTGAGTTTTCGTGTGCCAGCACATTTTCAACCAAACCTTTGAACGAAATATTGCCACCACTATGATCGCCGTGGTGATGGGTGTTGATGAGTAGTTTAAAGGGCTGTTCCGATCTTTTCTTTAATTCATCAATCAGGTGTTTGCTTTGCTCAGGAAACTGCGTGTCCACCACAACTATACCTTCTTTACTCAAATAAAAGAGGATGGTGCCTCCACGTTCAGTAAACACGCCTATATTATCGGTGAGCATTTTTATTTTCCATGCTTCTTGCTGAAAGATCTGTGCAAGTAATGATTGCTGAAAAGCCAACGCACCAATACCGAGTGTGGCTGATTGAAGAAATGATTTTCTGTTCATAATGGCAATTGTTGAGATGAAAAGCTATACAAGTTAATGCATCATTTTGTTGTTGAAACCGATCAGTATTCTAATTTTCGAAGCCGTGGTGCTTTTAACCAGGTGGCCACCACTACAGCCACCGTCATACATCCGCCAAAGATTACGGAGGGCACAACGCCCATTAACCTTGCTGCCACACCGCTTTCGAATTGTCCCAGTTCGTTACTGCTGTTAATGAACATGCTGTTTACACTCATTACTCTTCCTCTTAATTCATCTGGTGTTTTCAATTGTAAGATGGTGCCACGTACAACAATGCTGATCCCATCTAACAAACCTGCCATAAACAAGGCAATAAACGACAGCCAGAATAATTGCGAAATGCCAAAGATGATGATGCAAATTCCAAAACCACCAACTGCATATAGCAGCAGCTTTCCTTGCTGTTTGCGCAGCGGGAATACCGTTAGCAGCACCACAATTACAATGGCGCCAAAATCAGCGGCCGCATTCAGCCAACCAAAACCAATGGGCCCAACTTTCAATATATCTTTTGCAAACACGGGTACCATGGCCACAGCACCGCCAAACAACACAGCAAACATATCTAGCAGTAATACACTTAAAACTTCTTTTGTTTTATAAACAAAACGAATTCCTTCTTTCACACTTTCCCAGGTTTTCTTTTCAGCTTGAACAGGTGCGGGTTTGTTAGCAATGGTTGAGAAAATGAAAATGGCCATTGTAATCGATAAAATGATGGCCGTTAATGTACCGGTAATTCCAAAACCCGCAATCAAAAAACCTGCCAGCGCATGACCGGTTACTGAAGCTGTTAACCATGTTCCTTGGCTCCAGGTAACAGCGTTTGGCAATACTGGCCTTGGTACCAATTGCGAAATGATCGCTCCGAACGAAGGCCCGCTGAAAGCACGGATAATACCTGTTACAAAAATGGTCATGTACACCAAAGTAATGATGGTGCTTTTCCCAAACTGCTGTTCAAAAAATGCAGTGGAGATGAAAACTAACAGTGCCACACAACCGCCGTAGGCAAGTGCCGAACGGATGATCATATTTCTCCGGTCGCTTTGATCAACTACATGCCCGGCGTACAATGCCATCGATACTGCAGGAATCACTTCTGCCAAACCAATCAGCCCCAGTGCCAGCGGATCGCCGGTAAGTTCATACATCCACCAGCCAACCAGGGTACCCATCATACGTAAACCCATAATGAACAAAAACCTTGCAATGGCAAAGTTTCTGAATTCGGTAATGCGGATGGCCTGGAATGGATCGGTTGATTGTGGAGTTGTCACTAAACAAAACTAAGGAGGAAACGATCATGTTTTGTAACGCAATAAAAAATCAGGGAAGGGTAATATAATGCTGCCCCTGTTCGTATTCTTTATCCAGCGCATCAATGATCACCTGTAAATGCGTTTCGTTGCCGAGGAAATCGGCGTTACCGGCATCAACAAACAATGTTTTAATATTATGTTGTTTGATGTATTGGGTATAGGTTTCCTGGATGCTGAACAGGTAATCGTCGCCGATCTGTTGTTCGTAGCTGCGGTTTCTTCGTTTGATATTTTGTTGTAAACGGGCAACGGGCGAGTGGAGATAAATCAGAATTTCGGGTTGCACCAATTGCTGATGAATAATGTCAAACAAACTCTGGTATAAACGAAATTCATCGGCTGGCAAATTCACTTTTGCAAACAGCAAACATTTCGTAAATAAATAGTCAGAAATGGTAATTGAGTTGAAAAGATCCTGCGTGTGCAGTAATTCTTTCAACTGTTTGTAACGCTCTGCCATAAAAAACAGCTCCAGCGGAAATGCAAACTGCTGTGGATTTTCATAGAATTTCGGCAGGAACGGATTGTCGGCAAATTCTTCCAAGATCAAACGGGCATTGTAATATTTGCTGAGTAAATGTGCCAGTGTGGTTTTCCCTGCGCCAATATTTCCCTCTATGGTTACAAAATTGTATTTCATCCGGGCGGCAAATTAAAGCAAGCGTGGAAATCCGCACATCAATTTATACAGTTTGTGGAAAAGTATGTTTTTCATCAGGCCACTTCAAGCTTCCTGACGAAAAACAGCAACCTATCCATGCTTTATCACCGCCAGATGATCGGCACATTCGTTTAATAATGTGCGGATTGTTTTTTTATAAACCGGATGAATTTTTCCGGGCGATAGTTCCGCCAGTGGTATCAATACAAATTTTCGATCCTGAATAGCAGGGTGGGGCAGTGTAACAATTGCTGAATGATAAATAAGCGAATCGTAAAATAAAATATCAAGATCAATGGTACGTGGTCCATATTTTTCGGTGCGTAACCGGCCCAGTTTCTGTTCGATCTCCAACAGTTTTTTCATGAGATCATCGGGAGGCAAGTTGGTGCGGATGGAAATTACCTGGTTGAGAAATGCAGCCTGTTTGGTATTGCCCCAGGCAGCCGTTTCATACATGGAAGATTTGTTTGCAATGCTGCCACAGTGCAATTGAATCTGCTGCATTGCTTTTTCAAGAAAGCGTTTCCGTTGGCCTTGATTACTTCCGAGTAAAATAAAAACATGATGCAGCGGCATGCTGTAAAATTAGGGCAGAACCGATTGCCAACCTTTTTGCAGTCTGATTACTTTTCATCCTGTAGTCGAAGGTTGGCAACACGAAAACAAATAGCTTTGCGGCATGAGTCAATCGTACAGCCAGTGGAAGGCAATGCTGGCTATATCCAGGGCAAGTTTCAGGGCCATCTTCCGGAGTCCGTCGGCTGTTATTTTCAGTTTTGCTTTTCCGCTCATCTTTATTCTGGTATTCGGATTTATCGGAGGTGGAAGCCCGACGGTGCGTATCGGCTTTACAAAATTATCCGACACATCTGCAAACAATGCCGTATACCAGCAATTGCTGAAGTATAAAACCATTCGGGTGATTCAAAAGACGGAAGAAGAATTACGGAACGATTTATCGAAAGGAAGAATTACAGCCATCCTTGATATGCAGCCCAACAGCAGCGGTTCATTCCCTTTGTATAAAATCAGTATTCAAACTTCTACTGCCAGTGTTGACAGGCTGGCTATTCTGCAATCAACGCTGAAGGATGTAATTGTTAACCTCGACCGGCGTGCTGCACCCGATGCACCTACGTATGCAACCATTGATGTGCCTCCGCCCATGCCTGGCCGTGTTTACAAAACCATCGATTTTATTTTGCCCGGACAGTTGGGTTTTTCATTGCTGAGTGCAGGCGTATTTGGTGTGGCCTTTTTATTTTTCAACCTGCGACAGCAACTGGTACTCAAACGTTTTTTTGCAACACCTATCCGAAAGGGATATATCTTATTTGGTGAAGGCATCAGCCGGGTATTGTTTCAATTGATCACCGCTGTTGTGATTTTATTGATCGGCCGTTTTGTGTTTGGATTTACATTGGTGCATGGTGTTGTTACGTTTCTTGAAATGCTGGTGTTGAGCCTGGTGGGGTTGATTGTGTTCATGGGTTTTGGTTTTGTGGTAAGTGGGTTAGCAAAAAATGAAAGTACAATTCCGCCGTTTGCCAATATGTTTACACTGCCGCAGTTTTTACTCGCCGGAACATTTTTTTCCATTGATACATTTCCAAAGTGGTTGCAACCCATTTGCAGAGTATTACCATTAACCCATTTGAATGATGCGATGCGGAATGTAGCATTCGAAGGAAGTCATTTAATTGACTGTGGCAAACAGTTAGGAATTCTCGGCTTATGGGGGATTGCCATTTATACAGTAGCTATTAAAGTGTTCAGGTGGGAATGAGAATTTGAAGCAGGAGGTAAGAAGTAAGAAGTAAGAAGTAAGAAGTAAGAAGTAAGAATTGTCTTCCTATGAACCATGAACTATTAACTATCAACTTGTTCTTATGCGTTTAGTAAAAATGTTTTCGTTTGTGTTGCTGGGATTGTTTGCAGTGGTAACAATTATCGGTTTACTGATTCCTTCTTCTGTAAAAATTTCAAGAGGTGTAATCGTCAATGCCGACAGCGCCACCTTGTTTCGTGCGTTGAGCGATGTAAAGCAATGGAACCAATGGTTACCCTGGATCACAACCGACAGTGGAGCAATTGTACAACTATCACCTGTGACCAATCAGCCGGGTTCATTTTTCCGCTGGCAGGGAGTACGATATAAGAGTGCAGGCACAATCAGCATTAAAGAGATTAAAAATGATGAAATACTGTTATTACATGAGTTACAGGGGATGAACAAAGCAGATGGTGGTTTTCGTATCAGAAGCACGGGTACAAAGGGTGAAGTAACAGAAGTGCTCTGGTATATGGAATACAAACTGAAATGGTATCCATGGGAACGCTTCTATGGAATATTTGTTGATCATATTATTGGTCCCGCTTTTGAAAAAGGGCTGGAGCAATTGAAGAACTTTGCTGAACAACAAAATGATACTAACAGTTCGGCTTTTCTTACCAGGGGAAACTGATCTTACCCATGGTAACCGATGGAATTCCCTGCATCTCGTTATTAAATTGCACATTTCCTCCGGCAATACATTCGTTGGCAAGAATTGCAAACAGCACAGCTTCTTTTGCATCGGGGTTAATGCCAAGTTCGCTGGTTAAACGAATAGGTATGTTTGGCAACAATTGTTTGATCTGTTCCATCAGCAAAGGGTTGTGCATACCGCCGCCACTGGCATACAAATGAAAATTGCTGTTGGCAGGCATTGTTTTTAAAATAGCTTCTGCAATGGTTTGTGCTGAAAAAGCATTTAATGTTGCCATGGTGTCATGCACATTCAGATCCGATGTACCTGATCTTTCCTTTGCGTTTTGCAAATACTGCAGATTAAATAATTCCGGACCGGTAGTTTTAGGAAAGCTTTGTTGAAAAAACGGATGATCTTTTAATGCGTGCAGCAGTGCTTTATTGATTGTTCCCTTAGCTGCAACGGTGGCATCTTCATCAAAATACTTACCTGGAAAATGTTGCTGCATCAATGCATCCATCAATGTATTACCAGTGCCGGTATCGGTACTGAAAATTTTATTGGCATCCAGTGAGCCGGGCAAAAAAGTAAAGTTGGCAATGCCTCCCATGTTGAGCATAATACGGTCTTCTCCTTTCTTCGAAAAAATAAAATAATCGCCGTACACTGCCAATGGTGCACCCTCTCCACCGGCTGCAATATGTTTTTGCCGGAAGTCGCTGATGGTAATAATGCCGGTGTCAACGGCCATATGATCGCCATCGCCTATTTGCAATGTTGCATTACTGAATTTCGGTTGCTGATGCAGGGCTTTGGGTGCATGATAAACTGTTTGCCCGTGGCTCGCAATAATATCCACCTCCTCTTTTGCAATCTTGTGTTTCTCTAAAAATGCATTGATCATGGCAGCTTGCTGTTTCGCAACCCAGGGATGCAGCAAACAAAGTTTTTCAAAGTCTGCTTCTTTTTTTGAGAATACCGATTTGATCTCTGCTTTAAAATCGGGTTCATACGCAATGGTCTCAAACGCCAGTAACTCAATGTGTGTGCTATGGCCTTCACCTGAAATGCTGCAATAGGCAATGTCCAATCCGTCAACAGAAGTGCCACTCATTAAACCAATTATATGGCGTTGTTTTTTTTGTGCAATACTGATCAATTGCTGCATGTTTCGGTTCATATTCCAAGAGTTGTTGGTGCTAAAATAAGAATCCCCGGTTTAGTATTTTTTGCGGTTTTTAGCAGGTCTTTATTAAAAGTAGTGCATTTTTTTGCAGGTTTCATGAACTTTTGTACTTTAGGATTGTCTTTTTAAAATCACTCAACCGCCAAAACCAGCATGCTAAAGCAGGAACGACAAGCGTTTATTGTGCACCAGGTAAACCTGCACAATCGTGTACTTTCATCAGATCTGAGTACACAGATCAATGTATCGGAAGATACCATCCGCCGGGATTTACAGGAACTTGCCGATAAAGGCAAGATCATCAAAGTGCATGGCGGGGCTTTGTCAAAATCATTCAGCAGTTCTATTAATTCTTCCAGTGTTTATTCGATCGATGCCAAAAAAACAATTGCTCAAAAAGCCGCATCGTTGATACATGATGGCATGTTTGTAATGAGTACGGGCGGTACCACCATTATTGAGTTGGCGAAAGCACTTCCTGAAAATTTGCAGGCTACGTTTATTACCGGCAGCCTGCCTGCAGCACTGGAGTATATCCATCACCCGAAAATTGAAGTGATCTTTATTGGCGATAAACTTTCCAAAAGTTCTCAGATCAGCATTGGTGCAGAAGCCATCTTAAAGATCAGGCAGTTTAAAGTTGATCTCTGTTTTCTCGGGATCAATGCATTGGACCTGGAACATGGATTAACGGATAATGATTACGATGTAGTACAGGTAAAGAAAGCAATGCTTGAGTCTGCCACAAAAGTGGTGGCCCTTTCCATTTCTGAAAAAATAAATACCGTACAGAATATCCAGATATGCCGTGCAAATGAACTGGATATGCTTGTAACCGAATTACCCCCCGACGATAAGATTTTTGACCCTTATAAAAAAGCCGGCATGAACATCCTCTAACGTTCATAACCGATTCTTCAAACTAAAAACTGCAAAATGAAACGAAGCTTTCAAAAACAAACACGCAAATGGGCACATTTATTCATGCCCATGTTGTTACTGCTGTTATCTGCAGGATCTTATGCACAGGTAACCATTTCCGGTAAAGTAACCGCAGCCGATAATTCGGCGGCGACAAATGTTTCAGTGGTTGTGCTCAGTGCTAACATTGGTACAACTACCGATGCCAACGGAGCGTACAGTATCAGTGCCAACCTGAAACCCGGTCGCTATGTACTTGAATTTTCAGGTGTTGGGTTGAAAACAAAAACCGCAGAAGTAATTGTTACCAGCGGTACCAATTCTTACACGACCGATGTGGTATTAACCGCTGATGTATTAGGTTTGGATGAAGTGATTGTTACCGGCACAAGCCAGGGAACCACACGCCGACAGTTAGGCAGCTATATCAGCACTGTAAAAGCAGAGCAACTGAATAAAGGAGCTACAGGAAACGTATTAGCTGCACTGCAGGGTAAAACACCCGGGGCACAAATTATACAAAACAGTGGTGATCCTGGTGGCAGCATGAGTGTTCGTTTAAGAGGGATCAGTACAATCAATTCATCAAGTGAGCCATTGTATATTATAGATGGCGTAATTGTAACAAACAGTTCACGCCGTGTAACAAATACACAAAGTGCATACGATGGTTTGATCTCTCCCGCTCCTAACCGGCTCGTTGATATTAACCCCAATGATATTGAACGTGTAGAAGTTTTGAATGGCGCAGCAGCAGCGGCCATTTATGGTTCACGTGCCAACGCCGGGGTAGTGCAGATATTTACCAAGCGTGGCAGTTCTGGCGCCCCTGTTGTAACCTTCAGCACATCGTTAACGGTAAATCAATTGCGCAAGCAGGTTGGGATCAATGAAGCGCCAACTAAATTTGGCGGCCCAACAGATGGCGCAGGTGCACAAACACAGGATATTCTTACCCCTGCATTAACCAATACAACAAATGTTACCCGTTACAATTACTGGGATTATATTTTCAGAACAGGGATTGGTACCGATAATAATATTTCCGTACGTGGTGGAAAAGATAAAACCAAATATTTTGTATCGGCTTCCTATTTTGATAACAAAGGGATCATCAAGAATACCGATTTCAAGCGTTACAGTTTTCGTGTAAATCTTGATCAGGAGTTGAATAAATGGTTGTCGTTTTCTGCCGGACTTAATTACATCAACAGTAAGGCGAATGAAAAGCCAGATGGTAACTCTTTCTTTTCGCCTATGAACAGTGTTACCATTATCGGAAACTTTCATAACATTTTTGCGAGAGATGCCAATGGCAACTTGCAGGCAGTAGGTGAAAGAGGACGTATCAACCCCGTAAGTATCATCGAAGATTTTGTACAGCAACAGGAAACCAACCGCATCATATCTTCATTTGGTTTAAAACTGAAACCAATAAAAGATCTTACGGTTGATTACACCTTGGGTATTGATAATGTGTCGCAGTTTGGTAATACCTATATTCCTCCCTATACATACAATGCAAGCCCCGATTTTTGGGGAGGCGGTTTAACGCTTGATCCAACATTGAACGGTTATGCAAGTGTGGGAAATAACAAACAGTTTTTGATCAATCATGAAGTGAATGCAACACTTACAAAAAATATTGCCAGCGAACTGGTTTCAACTACTCAGGTTGGGTACTCGCTGCAATATGAAAAAGGAGTATTCTCGGTTTTGCAAGGTCGTGGTATGGCACCGTTTGTACAAACCGTTACCGGTGCAAGTACTGTATTGCCGGGTGTTGATCAGCGAAATGAAATTTCTATTTCGGGCGGTTATCTGCAACAGAATTTTAAATTCAAGAACAAATACTTTCTTACAGGTGCGTTACGTGTAGACGAATCATCTGTATTTGGCGAAGACCAGCGCCGCCAATTGTACACGAAAGTGAGTGGTAGCTATATTTTAAGTGATGAAGGTTTCTGGGCAAAGGCGGGGCTTGACAACTGGTGGGATTTTGTAAAGATCCGTGCAGCCTACGGCGAAAGCGGAAACCTAACCGGTATTGGTGCATACTCACGCTTTAATGTGTACAATGCTTCACCGTTAGTGGGTCGTACTTCCTTATTATCGCCGGGTGAACTGGCCAACGAAAATGTGAAGCCCGAAGTTCAGAAGGAAGTGGAAGTGGGAACAGATATGTCGTTCTTCAAAAACCGGATCAACCTTACGTTTAACTGGTACAGCAAACGTGTACAGGATTTGCTTATCAGCAGGTTTATAGCACCAACCAATGGATTTACCAGTTTGCTTGATAATATTGGTGAAGTAAGTAACAAGGGTATTGAATTGATGCTGAGCGGAACACCGGTACAAACCAAGAAGTTTACCTGGGAAGCTGATGTAATTTTCAATCGTAACAGAAACAGGGTAGAGAAAATTCCACAAGGATTAATTCAGTATAATCTTCCTGCCGGAGCCATCTCGTTGTTACCTGGTTATTCGGTGGGTGTGTTTTACGGGTTCTTCTTTGCAACAGATGCAAACGGTAATCAGATCAAAAATACCGCAGGTATTCCGGTACAGGAACGTGGCACCCAAACATCGCCATCAACTTACACCGTACAACGTGATGCAAATGGATTGCCAACCGGTACAGCCTTACGCAGGGTAATTGGCGATCCCAATCCGGATTGGACAGGAACACTCATCAATACATTTACGTATCAGAAATTATCACTTCGTGTACAACTTGATGCCGTACAGGGTGTAGATGTATTCAATGCTGATTTCCGCACAAGACAAGGTGTAGGAAATGGAAAAGAATTTGCGGAAAAAGAGCACAGGGGCGAATTGCCAAGAGGATATATCAGCAGTATATACGCAATTGAAGAGTGGCGGATCGATAACGGAAGCTTTGTAAAACTCCGTGAAATATCATTGTCTTACAGTGCCGGTAAAATTTCAAATTTTGTAAGCGATCTTACTTTACGTCTTTCCGGAAGAAATCTCATTAGCTGGGATAATTACAATGGTTTTGATCCTGAAACAAATGCTGGTGGTGGCAGTACAATTGCCCGTGGTATTGATTTTGGTAACGTGCCTATTCCCCGCACATTTGCTGTTTCACTTATTGCTAAATTTTAATTCAACCATTTAAAAGAACGTATATGAAATACTATAAATATTCATCTTTTTTATTGGTGCTGTCAGCAGTTCTGTTTACATCGTGTAAAAAAGATTTCAATAACCCCAATGCAACATTGGTAAAAGATGCCTTGAGTAATTCTGTTGGATTAACAGGTATTACAATTGGTGTTCAAAAACAATACAGTGTTGGCCGTCAATCGCCGCTTTATAACCTGGTTACTGCAAATGGTTTCTCCACATTTGAGTTACGGTTGCAGAATGCGGGTAATGTGGATGAAGCTAATTTATTTACCGGTGGTACCAATGTAGACGGTAACAACAACGTGCTTGGTAATTTATGGGCGCAAAGTTTAAAAGTAATCTTTGATGCAAATAATGTGATCAACAATGCACAAAATCTGGGTGACAAAAACTATGCTTCCGGTTTAATTGCGCATGCTACTGTTTTCAAAGCTATGGCGCTGGGAAATTTGTCTATGTACTGGGAGCAGGTGCCCGATACGCTTGGGTTGAATGTAAGTTTTGTACCAAGGGCACAGGGTTTTGCAAAAGCAATTGCAGCCATCGACAAAGCACTTGCGGCAATTGCAGCTAATCCTATCAGTAGCCAGTTCCTCGCAAATCTTCCGGCGGGTATTGAGATACCCAATACATTGCAGGCATTGAAGGCGAGGTATCTTTTGTTTAGTGGAAACTATAGTGCTGCATTGACCGCAGCAAACGCAGTAAACCTTACAGTGAAGAGCACTATGAATTTTGATGCGGTGAGTCCCAATCCGATTTTCAATGTGTCAACGGCTACAAATAATGTATTCCAGGTATTGGATTCAACGTTTGGGTTAAATCCTTCGCTGGCACCAGATCCATCAGATAAGCGGATTGCATTTTACATGGCTGTTAATCCAACCGTAGCACCAAGATGGCGTATCACAGGTTTTGGTGCCGCTCTTTCAACACCATGGCCTGTTTACCTGCCGGGTGAAATGACACTGATCAAAGCAGAAGCATATGCACGGCAGTCAACACCTGACCTTGTAAATGCAGTGATTGAATTAAACAGGATCAGAACAAAAACAACAGCAAGTGATCCGTTTGGCGTGGGTGCTGAGCAGCCAATTTACAGCGGACCTCTTACTCAGGCTGATATTCTTACAGAAATTTATCGACAGCGTTGTATTGAGTTATATATGCATGGTTTTAAAATGGAAGATATCAGGCGTTTTGGTCGTCCGGCCGGCGAACGTAAACGTAATTATTTCCCTTATCCCTTCCGTGAAAGAGATAATAACCCCAATACGCCTCCTGATCCTGCAGGATAAAATTTTTTTCAGTAGTTATGTTTTAAGTGTACAGCCCCGTTTTCTAACGGGGCTTTTTCATTAAAAATTTTAACAGGGGAGCAACGATTGAGGAAATAGCTTTGTCAACCCTTTACAAAACCGGAATGATCGATCAGCGGCAATTAATAAAAGACTGTTTGCGGGGCAATGCCATGGCACAAAAGCAATTGTATGATGCATTTGCCGAAACCATGCTGGGTATCTGTTACCGCTATACCAAATCGCTGGCCGATGCAGAAGATGTGTTGCAGGAAGGCTTTGTAAAAGTGTTTCGCAACCTGCACAGCTACCGGGCCGAAGGGGAGCTGGGCGGATGGATACGCACCATCATGGTCAACACCGCATTGAACTATCTCAAAAAGAAGAAAGAATATCAATACGATATGTCGTTCCTCAGCGAACCATTACACCCGGTAAGCAACGATAACCCTGAAATTCAACTACGCAGTAAGGAGCTGGCCGAACTTATCCGGCAATTACCAACCGGCTATCAAACAATTTTCAATATGCATGCAGTAGAAGGGTTTACCCACGTGGAAATTGGAAAAATGCTCGGCATTAGTGAAGGTACCAGCCGCAGCCAGTATATGCGGGCACGAAACTTACTGATCACATGGATTGAAAAATATAATTCCGAACCCCAAAAGCAAGTGTATGGCGGATCATCAATTTGAAAAAAAGATTAGCCAGCAAATGGCCGACTTCAAACTGAAGCCGTCGGCCGATGTGTGGCAACGTGTGGAAAGTCAGATTCAGGAAGACAGAAGGCGTCGCAGATGGTTTTTCATTCTGCCCATTGCAGCTTTACTGCTTGGCTTTCTGCTGTATGCCGTTTGGCCATTACATACAAATACAAAAACAGAGGCCGTTGCTACATTGAACAACACTGCTGTTGAAAAAAACAAGCCTTATCAAACCGATTCATCATTAACCATTACTCCATCATCAACACAAACAACAGCGCAAAAAACAGAACAAGCAACAACAATAAAAAAACAGGCAGTGCAACAGTCAACAGAAGATCGTTCTGAAATGGTAGCAACAAAAGAAGCAGAAGCAGTACCGCTTGAAAAGAAACCTGTTCAGCAACAACAGCCATCGAAATCAACTGCAACAAAACAGTCTGTTGCGGTTACAAAATCTGAAAAAGAAAAAACGAAACCTGCTTCAACTACAACGAAAGTGACTGATCCTGTTGTGGAGGAAACAAAGCCGGTTGTTCTTTCTGTTAATCCAACAAAAGAGATTGCCACAGTTACAACCAGGCAGTCAGCTGATTCAGTTGTGGCAGTCACAACAACAGAGATTGCTGTTACCAGTAACAATACTGCTGTTGTGACTGAAAAAGACAGTACCGCAGGAACTGTTGATGTTGTCGTTGCAGATACAGCTGCTGCTACACTTCCGGTTCCACAGATCAGTATCCCCAGGCCAAAATTGCAATGGGGTTTCCAGGTAAATGCAGGTTTTTCTGAAATCAAGGAAAGTCTTTTTCCCGGAGGAATGATGAAAGCAGAAACAGTAAGTTATTTTGGTGGAGGTTTGAACAATCAGCCGGCTACAAATATTTCACGCATTACCCGTTATGAGTATGCAGTGAAGCCTTCCCTGCAATTTGGAGCAGGTATCGTTTTGCGAAAACCATTTCATAAGAAACATGCGTTTGTAACAGGATTGCAATACCAATACAGCAGTTATACGGTGATGCAGCTACAAAAGATTGATACATTTCTTACTGCCAATAATTTTTTCAGCAATTTATCTACCAATGAAAGACGTTCCGGGTTTCAACTGCACACAATTTCGATACCGCTTGAGATAGAATGGAAGCTGGCAAGTTTTAAAAAAGGTACACTGCTGTTTCAAACAGGGATTCAGCAAAACTTTACTATTGCATCGGTACAAACAGATGCCTTGTATTCGTTCCGGTATACCGCTACAGCCGATCGTTCATCAGTGGGTCCAGGTTCCGGTTTAGGCTCAGGAGGAACTACAGGTATTACAAAAGCAACTGTATGGCAGCCAATGCTGCATTTGTCGCCAGCGTATGAATGGATGTCAAAGAAATTCTCGTCGCAGGTTGGTCTTTATTTTAACTATGGGTTACGCCCGGCTTACAAAACATCTGAAACGGATTACTGGCTGCAGGCAGGAGTACGTTACAGTATTTATTTCAAACGATAAATAAAAAACTGTTCAACGCAACGGTTTTGAAATGTGCAGTGTCAAACTTCAGAACAACTGCACAGCGAGGATATAAAATCATTCGCAGGCAAGCGATATGATTGCTCGTTGTTCTATGTAAAAAACTTAAAACCAAAACTCTTACGCATGAAACTTTTTTCAACCTTTGCATTACTTTTTGTAATGGTTTCGTTTTTTTCCGGTTGCCTCAAAGACAAATGCACACAAACCTACACACTGTTGCGCCCCGTTTATAAAACGAAACAGGAAGTATGGAGTGAAATAAAAAGCAAACCTGCAAGAGCAATTGTAAACCCCGGAAAGATCACGTTGTTTGGGACAACTGTTTTTCTGAATGAAGTGGATAAAGGCATTCACGTAATTGATAACAGCAATCCATCAAAGCCGGTAAATATCAGTTTTATTGAAGTGCCGGGTAATGTTGATCTTGCTGTAATGGGAAACAGGTTGTACGCCGATTTGTTTAATGATCTCATCACGATCGATATTACAAACCCGCAAAGCGTACGGGTAGTAAGTATTAAAGAGAAAGTATTTCCACACCGGGCATTCAGCAATGGGTTTTCGGCCGATACCAATCTTGTGATCGTTGACTGGTTGCAAAAAGATACAACCGTAACCGTTAGCTGCACCAATAATCAATCGTTTGTTTTATTTGACAGGGGTTTTCTCGCATTTTCAAGTTCAAGCTTTTCGCCTGCAACACGTTCGGCAGTTACATTGGGTGTTAATGGTTCCATGTCGAGGTTTGCGTTGAAAAATTATCATCTGTATACTGTTTCGCACAGCGATCTGAAAGTATTCGGTTTGCAAAATCCTGATCAGCCACAACAACTCAATACCGTACAGATTGGCTGGGGTATTGAAACCATTTATCCGTTCAAAGAAAATTTATTCATTGGTTCCAATACAGGCATGTTCATTTACAATTTGCAAAACCCGGCGGCTCCTCAAAAAACCGGCAGCTTTGCACACGCCTTTGCCTGTGATCCTGTAATTGCTGACGATACACATGCGTATGTAACCTTGCGCAGTGGTACCAATTGCCGGGCATCTATTAATCAGTTAGATGTGCTGGATATTACCAATCTGCAATCGCCTTCTTTGTTGAAAACATACCCGCTTACAAATCCGCATGGTTTATCGAAAGATGGGAACCTGTTATTTGTGTGCGATGGAAAAGATGGATTGCGTGTGTATAATGCAGCAACCCCAACCAATCTTGTGTTGCTGAAACATTTCAAAGGATTTGAAGCCTACGATGTAATTGCCTGGAATAACAATGCGCTGGTTGTAACAAAAACAGCACTGTTGCAATTCGATTACAGTAATCAGGCCAATATCAGTCAACGCAGCAGTATTGCCATTCAAAAGTAAACCCATGAAGAGCATTATTTTATTTCTTTGTCTAAGTATGGTATTCTGCGCCGTTGCGCAGGAAAAAACAACGCAAGCTGCAAAACCCTTTCAATTCAAAACAATTTTGCAGAGTGGTTTATTGATCGGCAGTACAGCTGAAGCTGCAAGCTTTCAGGTGATCAATGGACTTTCGTTCGGCAACTGGTATACAGGTATTGGTACAGGGATGGATTTTTATGTGCAACGGGGTGTTCCATTATTTGCGGATCTGCGTTACAATTTTTCGAAGCAACGTAAATCATTTTTTATGTATGCTGATGCAGGGGCGCATTTTCCATGGATCAAGAACAAAGAGCAACGCAATATTATATCCCAGCGTGCCGGACTTTATACCGATGCCGGTGTTGGGTTACAACTGGCTACCAAAAAGGGAGATGCGTTTTTATTCAGTGCAGGTTACAGTTATAAACATGTTGCTGAAAAGCAACATGGATTTGTGTGGGGACCGTGGCCACAACCCGGCGGACAAAATGAATTACAATATGATTATTACTTCAACCGTATTGTGTTGAAGTTGGGATTAATGTTTTGATGTATTCCAGTCAGGCCGCTTCGGAGCGGCCTGACTTCGTGTAGTCCTGTTGATGCTTGAGTTGTGAAGAGTTTGATATTGTTCCAGTCTGGCCGCTTTTGAGCGGCCTGACTTCGTGAACTGAAAGTTGGAAAAATTCTGCGGTTGTTGTTTGATCTTTTTATTATTCCTGCTTATTGCTGAATAAATTTCAAATTTCGTTGGATCCCTGCATACTTTGTGCGTTTGAGGGGAGAATGTTTGAACACCTGTTTAAATGTTTCTTCACTCATTTCTTCCCACTCTTTGCTGCTGAGGTTTAAAATTTCAGGTATGGGTGCAAAGCGTTCTTCTTTTGTTGGTTTGCTGAAACGGTTCCATGGACAAACATCCTGGCACACATCGCAACCAAACATCCAGTTGTTGAATTTGCCTTTCATACTTTGATCAATCAATGCATCTTTTAATTCAATGGTGAAGTAAGAGATGCATTTGCTTCCATCAACAACTTTATCTGGTAGTATAGCATCAGTAGGGCAGTGGTCAATACATTTGCGGCAACTGCCACAATAATCTTTAGCAAAAGGCGAATCGTATTCCAGTTCAAGATCGCAGATCAAAGTGGCTAAAAAAAAGAAGGAGCCATTTTGCTTGCTGATGAGGTTACCGTTTTTACCGATCCAGCCGAGGCCGCTGCGTTGTGCCCAGCTCCGTTCCAATACTGGGGCGCTGTCAACAAATCCACGTCCGTTTACTTCACCGATTGTTGTTTTGATCAATGCAAGCAGCTCTTTTAGTTTGCTGCGGATTACTTCATGGTAGTCGTTGCCGTATGCATATTTTGAAATGTGTGGCGTGTTTTCTTTTTGCTGAACCGATGGAAAATAATTCAGCATGAGAGTAATCACTGATTTTGCACCGGGCACCAGCAGTGTTGGATCAACACGCAGATCAAAATGATTTGCCATATACTGCATATTGCCATGCATTCCTTTGTGGAGCCATGCTTCTAATTTTCGTGCATCATCATCTAATCGTTCAGCTTTGGCAATACCGCAATAGTTAAATCCCAGCGATGCAGCTGCCTGTTTTATGAACGGAGTATAGTTATTATTTTGTTGCACTGTTTGTACAATGTTGCATCATCGTTCATCAATACTTAATTGCAACTGCTTTTCAATTGCGCATTAACAGCCGTTTTCAGTTGATCATACAATTCCCGTTTTAATCCACTGCGTTCTTTTTTGGAAAGCAGAATACAGGCGTAGCCACGGCAGTAATCGATCCATACAAACGGACTGTTTTGCGAAACACAGTTCACTACTTTGCCATCCGTTGTTTCACGCCAGGTACCAAGCCCGTAGCTGAAGCCATTCATAAACGGTGGCGTGTATTTGTTGAGTGCTTCACCGGTTTGCAGTTTCATGAGTTCAGCAATGGATTCTTCCGTTAGAATCTGCTTTCCGTTGAACATACCTTTGTTCAGCAGCATACTTAAAAAATTTGTGTATTCAAAAGCCGATGATTTCGCACCATCAAACGGACTAATGGCTGATGTATAATTGCTGAAACTGGTGATGCGCATGTTAAGTGGACGGAATAATTTTTCCTGTGCCAGCCGGTCAAATTTTTTCTTGGTAATTACTTCCAGCACACGGCCGGCAATCGAAGGGCCGATCTGATCGTACTGAAACCAAATGCCAGGATTATTGGCAATGGCTCTTTTCTCTGCGTAGTAATTCACTTCTTCTTCCAGTGTCGCAAAACTTTTCCGTTGAAAGAGTTTGCCTGCACCTTGTTTATCGGTTTCAATTCCGGTTGTATGGCTCAGGCAATGACGTATGGTGATATAACCTTTCATCCATTTGGGAAAAATGGGCAGGTATTTTCCTACATTATCATCCAACGATAGTTTGCCTTCCTGCACCATGATCATTACCAATGCAGCTGTAAACCACTGGCTGCTTTCACCGACCGGTGCCTGCAGGTTGGGCCTGAAATTACCCAACATTTTTTGATGCATTATTTTTCCATCTTTATAAATGATGAGTACCTGTTCATCGCCCAGCAGTTTTTGATTATTGAGCATTATTTGTTCTGCATCAGCAAAATTCTGTGCCTGCGTTGCCACAACTGTAAACGATACAAAAAGAAAAAGCAGCATTGATTTCATACATGAAACTTTATGCTGCTAAAGATAAAGGGAAACAGGCTTGGAGAAAGGTCTTGCAGGAAGATTAACTGATTTTTTAGCCCGGAATTTTTGAAGCGTCTGTATACATTACTTCCCATTGGTGACCGTCAATGTCTGCAAATGAATCGTAGTACATCCAGCCATGATCGGCAGACTCACGGTAACGGCTACCGCCGTTTGCCAGCGCCGTTTGCACAATTTCATCCACCTTCTCCCTGCTTTCCACTTCAATGGCAAGCAGTACCTGCGTAGAAGATCCATCGGCGATTGACCGGTTGGTGAACGTAGAAAAGAATTCATGTGTAATAAGCATGGAATACATGAGTCCGTCATTCAAAATCAGACAAAGTGCTTTATCATCACTAAACTGTTCATTGAAAGCAAAACCGAGTTTTGTCCAGAAAGCTTTTGTTTGGGCAAGGTCCTTCACCGGAAGGTTTACATAAATTGATTTGATCGATGTCATGTGTTTAATTATTTGATTCTGCCAATGTTTTGATTGTTTCCATTGCTTTGGGCCATGTGTCGAGAAAGTATTCTTTAAACTCTGCTGAAATATCTATTTCAACATCCAGTATTGTTGTTTCGCCATTGGAAGTTAACCGGTAATTCTCCTGGCTGCCCTGCCAGATTTTTACTTTTTCGCTGGTTGTATCTTCCACACCATCTTTGATCTCGCCCAGGTGTTGAAACGACATGTATTCATTTGGCTTTTTTACGGCGATCTTACTCACCATGCCGTTTCCGGTACCATCGGTAAACAAAATTTTACTTCCTTCGTTCCAGTCGCTAATGGCGGTTGAACCTTCGCTGAAAACCGATGTCCAGTTTTCGTAGTTTCCTTTGGACCAGAGGATATTCCATACTTTCTCCCTGGGAGCGTTAATGTTGGCGGTAAAATGTAATCGTTCCATAAAGATTGATTGAAAGGGTTAATTGATTGATTAATGTATAAAATTTTATTGCATTCTGCAATGCTTTTTATTATTCGAGTTCACTGCACAAAAATCCGTTTCTGTTTACAAGCTCTTTTACCAAACTGTTTTCAATTCTTGTACCCTCCAGCCGCAATACTTTATCACAGTCGTGCAGGTCAATTGTGATACGGCAGTAAGGGAAATTTTGCTGCAAAAGTCCAATCAGGCACTGGGCAGCACCTGAATCATCAACATTTGTTTTAAACAATTCGATTGAATTCATTTTGCCGGTTCATCTTTTTCAGTAAGCAGTTCGGTATGGGTTTGTTTGATCTGCCGCAAATGGCGTTGCGTATGGTACAATACAAAATACAGGATCTCTAATTTGCTGATGTCGCCAAATGCAGGATGATTGATGAGTACATTTAATTCTGTTTTATACATCAAACGATGGATCTGTTGAAGCGACCGTAACAATGCCTGCATCAATTGTTCCCTGTTGTAATCTGTTTGTTGCGGAACAATAAACGAAGGCGCTTTGTATAATTTGCTGAAATCGAGAAACATCTCCTTCAATTCTTCAATACGTTCTGCCGGATCCCGGTCAACTTCTGTGCCATCCAATTGCAATGCTTTGATGAT